>CABSYH010000113.1:0-6218 GCA_902481965.1 uncultured Collinsella sp. | reverse complement strand
CGTCGGCAGCGTCAGATGTGTATAAGAGACAGGTGACGGCGGTCAGCAGGGCCGTGAGGATATAGAGGGATATGATGCTGGAATCGGCAAATCCCAGATGGCGGAAAGCCGTGCCGATCGCCGTGGCGGCAAGAGAGAGGGCCAGCGTGCGAAGCACGTTTCGGCTGCTGGGCGGCTGCAGGGCGAGCGCATGGCGGCGTCCTTTGGGTCGGGAGGGCGGAGTCGACTGTTCTGGAATGATGTAAATGTCGAGGTTCGGGGCGAATGTTATGAGCTGTTCTACGAGAGATTTGCGGCCGAAGAGGGCCTGACGGACGCTGCTGCGCTCGCCCGTGCGCCCCATGACGATCTTCGAAATACCCGACAGGCGCGCGAACTCGGAGATCTGAAACGCGATGTCGTCGCCATAGACGGTTTCCATATGTGCTCCGAGCTGCTCGGCTAGGGCGATATTGGCTGCAAGCTTGGCGCGCTCATCATCGCTCATGGCTTGCGTGCGCGGGCTCTCTACGAACAGGGCGACGAGCTCGCTGCGAAACGCTTTCGCCATGCGTGCGGCGGCACGGACGATGCGGGGATTGGTCGGCGCCGGGGAGACACAGACCAAGATACGCTCCCTGGTGTAGTAGTCACGGTTTCCCAGCACGCGTGCGGCATCTGTGAGGTGGCCGGTGCGATCGGCGCAGCGGCGCAGCGCGATTTCTCGGAGTGCGGTGAGGTTTTCGACGGTAAAAAAATGCTGTTGCGCTCGGTCGGCTTGTGCGGGACGGTAGACGAGGCCGGCGCGAAGGCGCTCAAGTAGGTCTTCGGGCTCTATGTCGACGAGCTCGACCTGGTCGGCATCATCGAAGATACGGTCGGGGATTCGTTCGCTCACGACAACGCCGGTGATGGATGCAACCATGTCGTTTAGGCTCTCGATATGCTGAACGTTCACGGTCGTATAGACGTCGATGCCCGCATGTAGAAGTTCCTCGACGTCTTGATAGCGTTTGTCGTGGCGAGACCCCGGCGCATTCGTATGGGCGAGCTCGTCGACAAGGATGAGCTGAGGGGCGCGTTCGATAGCCGCATCTAGATCGAACTCGCTGAGCGTAATGCCGTTGTGCTCGATGAGTTTACAGGGCACGTTCTCAAGCCCTTGTGCAAGATGGGCAGTTGCCGGACGTTCGTGCGGCTCGATGTATCCCGCGACGACGTCGACACCCCGCCGCTTGGCGGCGTGGGCGGCTTGAAGCATCGCATAGGTTTTGCCTGCGCCAGCAGCGTAGCCAAAGAAAATCTTGAGGTGTCCCCGGCTGGTTCGAGCGTCATCGGCGACCTCGCCTTTCTCAATTGCCTTGAGGATGAGGTCTGGATTGACGCGAGTGTCCGATGCGTCGCGCTGCATAGCGTAGCCTTTCTGAAGCGTTGTCCATGCGTGCATACGCGGCGAGGACGCCACTGTATGCTCGCGAGGTCGAGTATAGGCGCACTGCAGCCGCAATAGTGCTTTCTACCTGCATCTTTACGGCATCTTAAGGTCGTGAGCCCCGGCCCTCACGCCTCTTTAATCCCTAGAAGCGTTTACTGTCCCCAGACGCTTGCGAGGGTAGGCGTCCGAGACATCGGACCGCGCGTGAAAGGGGCGGTAAATGGACATCCTCATTCCCATCATCGGAGTCGTCTGCATTGGACTCCTTATCTATTACATCTACATTCTGATGAGGAGTGATTCGTAAACTATGGACGCTGCGATTCAGTACATCTTGTACTTTGCCGTGCTCATCGTCCTGGCCGTTCCGCTCGGTCGGTTCATGGCCCATATCATGGATGGTGAGCATACGTTCCTGTCGCCTGTGATTGCTCCTGTGGAGCGTGGCGTCTATCGTCTGCTTCGCATCGACGCGGCAGAGCAGATGGGGTGTAGGCGCTATCTGGCGAGCGTGCTGGTCTTTTCGGGGATCGGCCTCGTGGTTCTTGTGGCACTCCAGACGCTTCAGTCCTTCTTGCCGGGCAATCCCCAGCACCTGCCGGGTGTGTCATGGGACCTGTCGTTCAATACGGCTGCTTCCTTCATAACCAACACCAACTGGCAGTCTTACTCCGGTGAGACCACCCTGTCCTACCTTGTGCAGTTCATGGGCCTCACCGTGCAGAACTTCGTTTCCGCTGGCACCGGTATCGCGGTCATGTTCGCGCTGATCCGCGGCTTCCGTCAGGTCAAGGAGCAGGGTCTGGGTTCCTTCTGGGTTGACCTCACCCGCACCGTCCTGTATGTGCTCATCCCACTGAACCTCGTGTTCGGCATCTGCCTGGCTGCCGGTGGCGTCATCTCCAACTTCCAGCCGGCTCAGAAGGCTGAGCTCGTAGAGCCCGTCGCTGTCCAGCCTAATGCAGACGGCGGTTGGAGCGTCATCGACGGCGCCCAGATCGAGGGCGACACGGTCAAGGTCGACGGCAAGGTTGTCGAGGGTGCGCGCGTGGTTACCGAGCAGTTCCTGCCCCAGGGTCCCGCGGCTCCTCAGGTCGCCATCAAGCAGTCCGGCACCAACGGCGGCGGCTTCTTCGGCGTGAACTCCGCCCATCCGTATGAGAACCCCAGTGCCTTCACCAACATCATCGAGATGACCAGCCTGCTGCTGGTCCCGGCCGCCTGCTGCTTCACCTTCGGTATCGGCGTCAAGAACACCAAGCAGGGCAAGGCCATCTTCGCGGCGATGCTTATCCTGCTGGTGATCTTCACCGGCATCATTGCCGTCAACGAGCATGCGGGCACCCCGCAGCTGGCCGATGGCGGAGCGGTCAATATCGAGATGACCGACGGCCAGGCCGGCGGCAACATGGAGGGCAAGGAGAGCCGCTTTGGCATCGCCTCCTCTTCCACCTGGTCCGCTTTCACGACGGCTGCTTCCAACGGCTCGGTCAACTCCATGCACGACTCCTACACCCCGCTCGGCGGGTTTGTCCAGATGCTCCAGATAGCGCTGGGCGAGGTGGTGTTCGGCGGCGTGGGCTGCGGCCTGTACGGCATGATCGGCTTCGCCATTCTCACAGTGTTCATCGCCGGCCTCATGGTCGGACGCACGCCTGAGTTCCTGGGCAAGAAGATCGAGCCGGGCGAGATGCGCTGGGCAGTTGTCCTGTGCCTGGCAACTCCGTTTGCCATTCTGGTGTGCTCGGCCATCGCCTGCATGGTGCCCGGTCTTGCCGACCAGCTCAACAATGGTGGCGCGCACGGCTTCTCCGAGGTGCTGTATGCCTTCACCTCATGCGGCGGCAACAACGGCTCGGCGTTTGCAGGCATGAACTGCAACATTCCCTGGATCAACGTCATGCTCGGCCTCGAGATGCTGTTCGCCCGCTTCATGCCCATCATCGGTACGCTGGCTATCGCCGGCTCGCTGGCCAAGAAGGGTAAGGTCGCCGAGAGCGCCGGTACCCTGTCTACCACCAACGGCATGTTCGTATTCCTGCTCGTGTTCATCGTTCTGCTGATCGGTGCCCTGAGCTTCTTCCCGGCTCTGGCGCTTGGCCCCGTTGCCGAGTTCTTCCAGATGATTGCGTAAAGGAGGGCGCAGATTTATGACTATGCAAAAAGACATGATGGGCCGCGCGGTCCGCGACTCGTTTGCCAAGCTGGATCCTCGCGTCCAGATTCAAAACCCGGTCATGTTCCTGGTGTGGCTTTCCGCCGTCATGACCTCCGTCCTGGCCGTCGCTTCCATTTTCGGTGTGCAGGACGCGGGTGTGCCCACTTGCTATGTGGTCGCCATCGCGGTTATCCTGTGGCTCACCGACCTGTTCTCGAACTTCGCCGAGGCGCTTGCCGAGGGCCGCGGTAAGGCCCAGGCCGATTCCCTGCGTGCGGCCAAGAAGGATGTCGAGGCCCATCGCATCGAGTCCGTTGAGGACAAGGAGCACTTCACCGTCGTTCCCGGCACCGAGCTCACGCGCGGCGACCTGGTGATCGTACGCGCCGGCGAGCAGATTCCCGGCGACGGCGACGTCATCGAGGGCGCTTCCTCCGTTGACGAGTCCGCCATCACCGGCGAGTCCGCTCCCGTGGTCCGCGAGGCCGGTGGCGACCGCTCTGCCGTTACCGGCGGTACCACGGTGCTGTCCGACTGGATCATCGTCAAGATCTCCAGCGAACCCGGCCAAAGCTTCCTGGACAAGATGATCGCTATGGTCGAGGGTGCCGCGCGCAAGAAGACCCCTAACGAGATCGCTCTGGAGATCTTCCTGGTGGCCCTCTCTATCGTCTTTATCCTGGTCACGCTGGCCCTGTATTGTTACTCCTGCTTCTCGGTCGGTCTTAACGACATGGTCAACCCCACGGCCGTGACTACACTCGTGGCGCTGCTCGTGTGCCTGGCTCCCACTACTATCGGCGCCCTTCTGTCCGCCATCGGCATCGCCGGCATGAGCCGTCTGAACGAGGTCAACGTGCTGGCCATGTCCGGCCGCGCCATCGAGGCCGCCGGCGACGTCGACATCCTCATGCTCGACAAGACCGGCACCATCACCCTGGGTAACCGCCAAGCCGCCGAGTTCATCCCGGTTGACGGTGTCGATCCGGCAGAACTCGCCGATGCCGCCCAGCTTTCCTCGCTGGCCGACGAGACTCCCGAGGGTCGTTCCATCGTCGTGCTCGCCAAGGAGCAGTTCGGTCTGCGCGGCCGCACACTCGAGGATAAGGGTATGGAGTTCATCCCGTTCACCGCGGCAACGCGTATGTCCGGCGTGAACTACGCCGACAGCGAGGTTCGCAAGGGTGCGGCCGATTCCGTTCGCGCTTATGTGGAGGCTGCCGGAGGAGTGTTCTCGAAGGAGTGCGACGAGGCCGTCGAACGCATTGCGAAGGCGGGCGGCACCCCGTTGGTCGTGGCGAAGGACCGACGTGTGCTGGGTGTCGTCTACCTTAAGGACATCATCAAGTCCGGCGTTAAGGAGAAGTTCGCCGACCTGCGCAAGATGGGCATCAAGACCATCATGGTGACGGGCGACAACCCGCTCACCGCCGCGGCAATCGCCGCCGAGGCCGGCGTTGACGACTTCCTGGCCGAGGCCACCCCTGAAGGCAAGCTCGAGAAGATCCGCGAGTTCCAGCGTGAGGGCCACCTGGTCGCCATGACCGGCGACGGCACCAACGACGCGCCCGCTCTGGCCCAGGCCGACGTCGCCGTGGCCATGAACACGGGCACCCAGGCTGCCAAGGAGGCCGGCAACATGGTCGACCTCGACTCCAGCCCCACCAAGCTCATCGAGGTCGTGCGTATTGGCAAGCAGCTGCTCATGACCCGCGGTTCGCTCACGACCTTCTCGGTGGCCAACGACATGGCGAAGTACTTCGCTATCATCCCGGCCCTGTTCTCGCCGATCTACCCGGGCCTTGGCGCGCTCAACATCCTCGGTCTGGCAAGTTCGCTGTCCGCGGTTCTTTCGGCCATCATCTATAACGCGCTCGTTATCGTCGCGCTGATTCCGGCTGCGCTGAAGGGCGTTAAGTACCGCGAGGTTCCGTCCGGACAGCTGCTGACCCACAACCTGCTCGTGTGGGGTCTGGGCGGCATCGTTGCCCCGTTCGTATTCATCAAGCTCATCGACATGCTGCTCGCGTTCTGCGGCATTATGTAAGTGGAGGTTTGTATGTTCAAAGGTGTTGCATCGCGCGCACTGGGCGTGTTCGCGCTGTTTACCGTTGTCTGCGGCCTGGGCTATACGCTCGTCGTGACCGGCATCGCCCAGGTTGCGTTCCCGTATCAGGCGAACGGTTCGCTCATTAAGGTCGACGACAAGATCGTGGGATCCGAGCTGATCGGCCAGAACTTCGAGGATGAGGACCACATGTGGGGCCGCATCCAGAACGTGACTATCGTCGAGGGGGAGGACGGCGGGCTCATGGCCTACGGCGCCCCGTCCAATTTGTCCCCGGCGAGTGAGGAGTACCGGCAGCTTGTGGATGCGCGCGTGAAGAAGATCCGCGCCGCCAACCCCGATGCCGATATGGACGCTGTGCCCGTCGACCTGGTGACGTGTTCGGGGTCCGGCCTCGACCCCGAGATCTCCCCCGATGCCGCCGAGTACCAGGTCCCGCGCCTTGCCAAGGCCACGGGCAAGAGCGAAGGCGAGGTGCGCGAGATCATCGCCCAGTGCACCAAGGGCCGATTCCTGGGCGTCTTCGGCGAGCCCACGGTCAATGTGCTGTCTCTTATACACATCTGACGCTGCCGACG
>CABSYH010000112.1:0-6303 GCA_902481965.1 uncultured Collinsella sp. | reverse complement strand
ACGAGATTCCTCTACGTCTCGTGGGCTCGGAGATGTGTATAAGAGACAGCTGCTCCATCTTGCCGGCGCGGCTGCCGCCTCCCATGCCCAGGTTCTTCATGGCACCGCCAAAGCCAGCCTGCTCATGGCCCTTAAAGTGGGTGAGGCTGATCACGATATCGGCATCCATGAGCGCCTGACCGATCTTGGCCTCGTGCACGTACTCGCCGCCCTCGACCGGGACGAGCGCCTCGTCGGTGCCCTTGAGGCCGTCGGCGATGATGATCTGGCAGCCCGTGGCATACGGGGTAAAGCCGTTCTGGTAGGCGGTGTCGATGTGCTCGAGCGCGTTTTTGCGGCTACCGACATAGAGCGTATTGCAGTCGGTGAGGAAGGGCTTGCCGCCCAGCTCCTTCACGACGTCCGCGACGGCGCGGGCGTAGTTGGGGCGCAAAAAGCTCAGGTTGCCCAGCTCGCCAAAGTGAATCTTGATAGCGACGAACTTGTTCTCAAAGTCGATCTGCTCGATACCGGCGTGACGGATGAGGCGCTTGAGCTTGTCGAGCTGGCTCTCGCGAGCATGCGTGCGCAGGTTGGTGAAGTACACCTTAGCGGGTGCTGCGGGTGCAGTTGCGGTCATAGATCTATCCCCTCGGTCTATATGGCGTTACAGACATAGAGGATGGTACCAGTTAAAGCAGAGTTAATGTCAAGCGCGGCACCTAGTCATTGGGGACAGACTTAAATGACTACTCTTGGACTTTGAGTGCCTCGGCCAGGCCCACACGTTTGATGGAACGCATGTGCAGCAACGCCACGACCAGATAGGTTGCAAAGCCGATTCCTGCGCACGCCGCCATGGACCACCAGGGCACGTAAATCTCAATATTGCCGTTATAGGCGAGCAGCATCGAGCGGAAGATGGCCGTGAGCGAGCCAATAATGACCGGCAGGCTCAACACGAGCGACGCTGCCACGCACAACGTGATCGATCGGATGTACAGATGCGAGATCTCGCCATCGCGATAGCCAAAGACTTTCATGTAGCTAATCGAGCGGGCGCTATGGTCGATCACGGCCTTGGTCAGCAGGTACATAAACAGTAGGAAGATAAACACCGCGAGCCCGACCATCATGCCGATCATTTTGCTCATCATGCCAATGAACTGGTCGCCTACGGCACGCATGTCATCGGGCGTGGTGTCGCCGGCAAAGTAACGTGCGTCGAGGTCGAGCTTCTCGTTGCTCACATAGCCGTTAAAGTAGGCGGCGTCGTTGTCGAACAGCTCATTAAAGTCGTCGATACTCATATAGATATTCATGTCCGACTTGGAGCCCCAGGCGCAGTCCTTGCCCGCGTACTCAAGGGAATAATGCTCACCCTCGTACTTGTCGCTGAGCGTGACCTTCTGACCCTCGCTCCAGCCAAACTTATCGAGCAGACCACCGCCAAAGACGACGCGCCCATCGCCGACGTTGAGGTCTTTCCAATAGCGCGAATCGGATGAAATGCCGTAGACGGAAATCGTCTCCTCGCCATTTCCATCGCCGCGGTCGTATTGCAGCTGGTAAACGGCGTATTTCTCGGCCTGTGCAATTGCGCCCACGCCGTTGTCGGTCGTATTGACCGGGTGGATATCGTCGTTGTCAGCGTCAATCTTGGAGGCCTTGCCGATCAGGCCGATGGCCTCATCGCGGTCGCAGCCGAGGGCATCGGCAAGATCGTCGAGGCGCGCGTAGAGCGCATCCTTCTTGTCCTGGACCTTGGCAAGCGCATCCTGCGCTGCGGTCAGGCTCTCGGCAGACGGAGATGCGGTCGCGGCATCGGCTGCCGTCTGCGCCGCATCGGCCGCGTCGTCAAGCTCGTCATCGGCATCCTGGGCGGCGGAAAGCAGCGCGCCGTCAACCGACTGCAAGCGCTCGAGCGCCGACCACTGCTCGCGTTCCTCGGCAGTGCCCTCGAGCTCCAGCGGAGCCTTGAGCGTGTACTGGTGCTCGGCGACCAGGCTCGTCTCCAGGTTGTCCGCGTAGTGCGTCATCGTGGGCAGAATCGCCAGGCCAAAGAGCAGCAGCAGCGACGCAAACGCAATGCCCACGAAGAGCGTGGCGAAGTTGCCCAGGTTGCGCAGGAAGATACGCAGGCGGAAGCGGGAAACAAAACCCATGCGCTCCGGCAGCTGCAAGCCGCGCTTGGTGCCCGATTTGCCGCTCGCCTCGTGACGAAGGAACTGCAACGGCGTCTTGCCCATCTTGCGAAGCAGGCCCACCAGCGTGATGAGGATGAGCGCGGCGGCGGGAACCACGGCGCACTTCACAAAGATCTTCCAGCTCCAGTACACCTGGAAGGGAGGCAGGCTGTACGAACCGTAATAGAGGCTGCGCATGGGCTCGGTAAAGAACACAACGCCGAGCGCGGTGCCCAAAAGCGCCGCGATCACGCCCACGGTGGCGGGAAGTGCCAGGTAGTGCAGGACGATCTCGCGTCGACGATAGCCGCTGGCGAGCAGCGTGCCGATGATGGCGCTCTCCTCCTCGATGGTGGCGTCGGTAAGGACCACAAAGACGAACGCCATGATCACGATGATGATGTCGAGCAGCGTCATCCACATCGTGGAGTCGCCGTCCACGTCGTCGCGCGCATAGCCAATGCCCTGATTGGAATCGGCGTCGGTCAGATCGTCCACGCGCGCATCGGCGTCGGTCAGTGCCTCGACCATATCTTGCTCGGCGTCGATGCGGTCCGCGGTGGGGAGGTCGCGATCGGTAAAGGTGAAGGAGTAGGTGTAGGCGGGTGCGCCGCCGGCATCTTCGAGCGCGGCAAAGCCGCCATCGGTGACCTCTGCCACGCCGTACGTGATGGTGTTCACCGTAAAGTCCGAATTGTTGAGGAACAGCGCCTGACTATCGGGCTGGGTCATGATGCCGCAAATGGTGTAGGTGCGACCCTCGAGCTCGACTTTATCGCCCACGGACAGGTTGTTATTGGTGGCAAAGACACGGTCGATGGCCACCTCGTCATCCGCCTTGGGTTCCCTACCCTCACAGTAGGACGCAATGTCCACCTTAGCGCGGTGCGCATAGGTGCGCAGCGTGCGCTTGGTGCCGTCGTCGCCGGCGGTCTTTTTGATGATGGCGTCGATGGAGAAATTCTTGTAGAGCGTGACGCCGCCGACGTCGCCGGCTGCATCCTCGGCGGCCTTGAGTTGATCGTCGGTAGCCTCGAAGGAGGTGGTCACGCGGCCGTCCTCAATCGCGTACGCATCGCGCATGTCATCGATAAGGCAGCCGATGGAATGCGCTGCGAGCAAAAATCCCGAGGTGAGAGCGATGCTTCCGCACATAAGCAAAAAGATGCCCAGGTACTTGCCGATATTGCGGCGCAGCTCGCGCGGGAGACGTTTTGCGAGAGGTGCCATGGCGCCGCCTACCAATCGAGCTCGGCGGCCGCAACGGGCGACTCGTTGAGCTCATCCTCGACGATGTGCCCGTCGCGCAGGCGCAGCACGCGATTGGCCATGTGCGCGATGGCGGCATTGTGGGTGACAATGATGATGGTGCAGCCGTAGGTGCGGTTGACATCCTCCATGAGCTGCAGGATTTCCTTGGACGTCTTGTAGTCAAGCGCGCCGGTGGGCTCGTCGCACAGCAGCAGGCCCGGGTTTTTGACGAGCGCACGGCCGATGGCACAGCGCTGCTGCTGGCCGCCCGAGACCTGGCGCGGGAACTTGTTGCGGTGCTCGTAGAGGCCCAGCGAACGCAGCAGGTCGTCGACATTGAGCGGGTTTTTGGACAGGTGCGCCGTGACCTCGATGTTCTCCTTGATGGTGAGGTCGGGCACCAGATTATAGAACTGGAAGACAAAGCCCAGTTCACGGCGGCGATACTCTCCCAGGTCGGTAGGTTTGAGCACCGTGAGGTCGCAGCCGTCCACCATGATGGAGCCGGCGTCGGCATCCTCCAGGCCACCGATCAGGTTAAGAAACGTCGACTTGCCCGAGCCCGAGGGCCCCAGCATGACGCAGATCTCGCCGCGATTGATGGACGTGTCGATGCCGTCGAGCACCGTCAGGCGTGCATCTCCATCGCCGTAGTGCTTTTTGAGATCCTTAACCTGGACGTAGGCCTCCCGCGTTGCCATGGTATCCCCCATTGTTAGCCTTGTACTACTTTATGAACATAATAGTAAACCTTGGCGAACTATTTTTGGGCGAGGCCTGGATTTTATTTCAGACTAGTCATTGGGGACGTTCTTAAATGACTAGCTGTTGGGGACACTCTTTCGCCACCCGGCAGTTAGGGACGTTCCCTTTCTGCCGGCAGCTGAGGACAGTCCTTGGCAACCCGGCCGGCAAGCCGGCGGTTCGGCAAAGACTGTCCCCAATGACTAGTCGTTTAAGTCTGTCCCCAATGACCACTCTTGGTCGTTTAAGTCTGTCCCCAATGAGTACCCGATGACTAGGTGGCTAGGCGTGGGATTTGGTGCGTGAGAGGGCCAGGCCTGCGGCGGCGATGGCCACGGCAAAGAGCACGGTGACGCCCAGGTCGCAGGCGATGTCGCCCAACATGGCAGACGTCAGGTCCGACGCGAGCGCCTTGCCGATCGCGTCGTTCACCCAATATGTCGGCACAAAGTGCGCCACGGTCTGCACGGCCGGGCCCATCAGCGACAGCGGCATCCAAGCGCCGCCCAAAAACGTCATGAGCATGCCGAGCAGGTTGCCCACGCCATTGAGCAGCTCCTCGCGCGCACCCAGGCTCGAAAGGGCAAAGCCAACGGCCAGCGGCGTGCACGCCAGGGCAAACGTCGCCGCCAGTGCCAGGCACACACGGCCCACGCCGACCTCGGCAACCGCACCGGCAAAGCCCACGACGCCCATCATGCTCGACACAAACCAGATGCAGACGGTGAGCACGGCGGCGGCGGCAAACACGGCAAGCGAACGTTGGCGCTCGGAGATTGGGCCGGCATCCATACGACGCACGCGCTCGGGCTCGTTCATGCCCGAGAACACCAACCCCACCGATACGATGACCGACGAGATAATCGCGTACGCGCCAAAGTTGAAGTACGACTCGAGCGTGGCGGCAGCAGCCGAGTCGACCTTGACCCGCTCGATCTGGACCTCCGCGCGCTTTGCAGCGGCATGTTCGGCGGCCTTGGCAACGTCGCCGTTGGAGGCAGTGGGCTCAAGTGCGGCTGCAGCGCCCGCGAGCGAGATCCAGCGCGAAGCCTCGGCAGACGAAAGCGCCGCCGCCATGGTGCCGGCACCGTAGGTCACATCGAGCTTGGGCAGGGACTCCCCCGCGCGGGCAGCCGCGACCAGGTCGTCCTCGAACCCCTCCGGGATAAAGAACACGCAGTCGGCGCTGCCCTTGGCGCTGTTGCTCTTGGAGAGCGCGTCCGCAAGGTCGTACGTGTCATCGCCGACGCCCGTGACCAGGTCAAACCGCGAACCTAGGTGCTTGGTGAGCGCAAGTGAAAGATCACTGCCATCGCGGTCGACCACGATCACGTTGGCGTCGTAGGGCTTGTACTCGGTGAGCTGCGACGAGTTCCAGCTCACAGATGCCGCGATGAATACGCCCATCAGCGAAATGAACACCGTATAGATGAGCAGGTAGAACGGGTGCGCCAGCGCCATGCGAAGCGCGGTCTTAAAGGTGCTCATAGCGGCTCCTTCCAAAAATCAGCGTGGCGGCGGCAACAAACACCAGCGTCATGAGGACCAGCGCGCCCGCGCGAACGGCAAAAGGCCCCAAGTCTTCAAAGAAATACAGGCGGTTGAACATGTCGCAGATAAGCTTGACGGGGTTGAGCCAGCACTCAGCCGGGCAGGCGCGGGCGACGTCGTCGGCAAGCGCCATCGCTGGCTCGCCGTAGAGGCCGGCGAACAGGGCGCACGTAGTGGCAAAGCCCGTGAGGATGCCAGACTTGGACGCCTTGCCGCCCTTAACGGGAAGCGTGCCCACAAAGAGTCCCAAGCCCGTGGCGGCAAGCGCGGAAGCGGCGCCGCCCACCAAACACAGCCCCTCGCGCCCGCCAAAGTCGACGCCCACGACCAGACGCACGTAGCCGATCGCGATCGCCATCGAGGCAAAGGAGACCAGCCACGAGCCCACAAAGATACCGGCCAGCGACGCCGTTTTGGAAAGACCGCCCACGCAGCGACGCGCGCCAAGACCCGACAGATTGGGCTGCAGGTCGATGACGCTCAAGGCAGCAAACTCGGCAGACATCATCGCGACCAGGCCAAAGAGCGCGTAATAGTAGATGACCTGTCTCTTATACACATCTCCGAGCCCACGAGACGTAGAGGAATCTCG
>CABSYH010000111.1:0-6307 GCA_902481965.1 uncultured Collinsella sp. | reverse complement strand
GAGATTCCTCTACGTCTCGTGGGCTCGGAGATGTGTATAAGAGACAGGTATGAGCGAGGAGGAGGCCGTGGCCGCCATGGGCACACCCGGCGAGGTGGCGGAGGCCACGCTCGACGACCTGCCCGCCGTGCCGCGCGCGATCGCGAGGACGCGCCGGCGCAGCACCACGCTGCTGTGGGTGCTGACCATCGTGGGCTCCCCGGTGTGGGTGCCACTGCTCGCCGCCTTCGCCGCCGTGGCCGTCACGGTCTATATCTGCATCTGGCTGCTGGCACTCTGCGTGTGGATCGTCGCGGCGGCACTCGGGGGCGTGGGCGTAGTTGAGCTCCTGCTTGCCGTAAGCGGCGTCACCATCGGCCACTTCCCGTACGCCCTCGCCTCGGCGGGCGTGGGGCTCGGCCTCGTCGGCGTGGCGCTCTTCGTTGGTGCTGGCGCTTGGGCCGCCGCAAAACAAATTGCGCGCCTTTCGGCGCTCTGGGCGAGGAAGGCCGCCTCGCCCTTCTGGAAGGGCAAGGGCGAGAAGGGCGGCGCTGCCGCGCATCTCGCGGCGTAGAAAGGAGTGAGTACCATGACCAGCGCGAAGAAGATCTACCTTGCCGTGGCGGGCGGGCTCGTTGCCGCGGGTGTTGTCCTCGCGGGCATTGGCTTTATCGCTTCGGGCTTCGACCCGGCCGTGTTCACAACCCAAATCGACACGCGCGACAGCACCATCGTGCTCGGCGGCGTCGAGGTGGACGACCCGATGGGCCTCCCCCTCATCGAGCAGCTCGCCAATCTGGGCGAGATCGACACCTCCGGCGTCGCGGATCCCGCCGCGCCCTAGGCGCAGCGAGCCCGGGCGCTCTGCCCGCCAAGCTGCGTAAGCCGGCGAAACCCGAACCTCAACCTCTACGCAACTGGCCCCAAGCCTGCGCCGATTCGCTCTCGGCGCCGCGCGGGGGCCCGTGACGCATGCCCAAAAGGTATGAGGAGAAAGGAACGCGATGACGACAACCACGCCCTTCCGCCTTCATGGGGCCACGCAGGACCGGAAGCGACTGGGCCGTGCGGTGGGGCTGTGCTTGGATTGGCTACACTGATATGGACAGTTCCGTGAGGGGCGCGAGAGACGGGACTCTGGGGAGATCTTCGAGGAGGAGTGTCTCGACTGGAAGCGCGGGTTCAGTGGAGCAGGAACCTAATCTCTGTCTCTCCTGCTTTTTTGATTTGTTGAGAAGCCGGCATTTGGGGGCATTTTGGATAGCGAACAGTTCAAACAAGAAGCTGAGAAAATAGAACAAAGCCTGAGTGCCTTGAGAGTCGCCGAGCGCAATGCAGTGATTCCCTTCATGAACGGCGACTTTACCCAATGGGATCTATATCTGGCATCCTCCTCTGAGTATGCGATGAGACTGATAGACGGATTCATCTCCATGCTCGAGTCGAGGAATCTTGTTTGCGTCGCCCAGCTTCTCCGCGCACAGGTTGGAGTCTGCCTGCGGACATTCGCATTATTCGCCGCCGAAGACCAGGATGACTTTCTCAAGCAGGTGTTTCAAGGTGTGCCTGTGAACAAGCTGAAAGATTTCTCGGGTGAGAAGATGTCCGATGGAAGACTTCAAGACTTACTCGAGAAGTTCGATCCAAAGGTAAAAGATGTATGCAAGGTGACGTCTGGATTCGTCCACTTCTCCATTGATGTTCTGCCGAGCATGGGTGTGCCTGGGGAGGGCTATGAGGTCGAGTTTAATTTTGGAGCCGAGCCCAACGAGAGAAACAATGCGCCTCTCGTGGAATGCGGCAAGGCGTTCTGCCACTATGTCGACCTGCATCTCCAGATGCTCCATAAGGTGATTGCTTCGGATGAATGGTATGCCGATCGATTCCGTATCGATTCCGATGGTCCTGCAGACGAGGCCTCGAAAAGCGAGAAGGTGTAGGTCGAACGCATTGACGCTGCCTTGACAGCATCCCGATATGATAACGAATGGGAGGTTCCCTGCGAAATGTGCGCCTCTGTATATTCTCGCTAGGACGCCCTCGACCGATAAGGCATCGTTGAGTTCAATTTGAGTTCAGCTCGGGTGCCCGAAATCGCCCAACTCTGATAAAAGGGGAGACGACGGTACACCACGTAGACGAGAGGCTATGGAAGTGCACGATTTGATTATATTGGCGCGCTAAACCGCCCCGCTGCCCAACTTGAACTCCGCTCACGCGTGTATGGGGCTGCGAGAGGTAACGGCCTGCGGCCTCCTTTGTGTGCTCGATGATATCTTCGAGCATGCCGGGCATGGCGGAGACATTCGCTGCAATCCAGCCGTGTTCAAGCGCCGTTTCGGATAGGAGCGAGAGGGGGCTGTCTTGCCCGCTTCCCTTGCACCCGTAAAGATGGTTGACAGTTTGGGATCTCCCGGGTCTTTAGCTTTTACCGTGCTAGATGCCTCATGGAAACTGTTGGACTTTAATCAGACAGACCCAGCATGTCGTTTTCCTCCATGAGGACATCGGCTAAAACCGCAACACCTATGCTTGTTTAAGCAAACTTCCTGATAGTCGTGGAGCTGCTGTAGCCCGACATGCAGGACATCGCTCGGCTTAAACACCGGATGCCGCATCCGCGAAACGAGTTGCGGTGCACCCTGTTCCAAAAGGTTGCCAAGTACCATGGCGTGAGCGTTGGGGTAGCCATCATTCAGCGTGGATACATCCGGATGCGCATAGATCCAGACGATTCCAACGTTCTCGTATTTCCCGTGCAGGTAATCGAAGAGGGCAAGCGACGCCATACAGTTGCCGCCGACGGTCACGACTCTGTCGGGGTTTTCTGCCGTAAGCTTCCTCTGCGCATCCTGAATTCCCGCCAGGACTTCGTCCTCGGCACAGATGCGAACTGCCTCCCATTTCTCATGTCCAAGTTTTGGGACGCGTTTCGCAATGCCGAGTGGGACCCCTGGACAGTCGGATCACGTGGTGGCCCCCTTTGAGAGGGTCACGAGCATGGTGGTCCCGTTCTCGGAACTTGCTTCGACCTCTACCGTGCCGCCGTGTAGGGCTGCAATCTCCCAAACAAGCGCTAGCCCGAGTCCTGCGCCGCCGTATGCCCTGCTGCGGGATTTATCTAGACGAAAGAACGGCTGGAAGATGCTCTCTCGGTACTGTTTGGGTATTCCCGGGCCCTCATCTTTGACTCGCAGGAGCACGTGGCTGTCGCTGTCGCTGATGGAGACGTTGACAGTCGAGCCGGGGCGGCTGTAACGGATGGCGTTTTCGACCAGATTGAACACCAGCCGATAGAGGAGCGTATCACTTCCGATTGTCAAAGCGTCTCCAGCACAATTGAGGGCTATGCCCTTATTCTCGGCAAGTGGCGCAAGGTCGGTGAGGACCTCTTCGGACAAGGGACCGAGTTCAACATCGTCCTCGCAAGGAACGCTGCGGAGCTCACTCATCTCGAGTAATACCTTGGTCATTCGAGACATGCGCTCGGTTTGTTCTTGTAGCAGGCCGAGCAGCTCGGCTGTTTCGGGTTGCAAACCGGAGTGCTCGGAGATGAATAGTTCAATCTGTGCTTGCATAAGGGCGAGCGGGGTGCGCAGCTCGTGTGCGGCGTTGCCGGTAAACTGACGCTGTGCAGAGAACCCTTCGCCAAGACGGGCGATCATGTCGTTGAAAGAGGCGCTACATCGTTGTAGCTCGGTGGGCACATCTTCACTGAGTCTGATTTCGCTTAGGTTGTCAGGCTGCACACGCTCAACCTGGGCGGCAAAAGCTCGTAGCGGTTTGAGCGCACGGCCGCTCACAAAGTATGCCAGCACGCCGCCAAGGAGTGTGACTCCAGCCGTGATGCACCAGGCTGTCGTGCCAAAAGACTCTTGTGCGTCGTTTACGACGACCGTGACCTCGTCATCGAGGGCTGATTGTGTTGGGTCAAACGCCTGGGGCGAATCCGCGCCGGTAGCGGTAAAGGCCGAGATGTCACTGCCGATGGCATCCATGTAGCGCATGCCCGTATAGCCGACCAGGCAGTTCGTCAACACGCACGCTGCGCACGTGAGCAGCGCCGTCATAATCGTTATGCGCCATTGCAGCGAAAGCCTTTTCATTCGCTATCCTCCATAACGTAGCCCTCTCCAATCCGATTGCGAATCGGGTCGTATCCCAAAGCGCTGCGTAGTTTTTTGCGGAGTGACGAGATGTGAACGCGGGTTGCGTTGCTAAAGCTGTTCACGCTGCTATCCCAAACGTGTTCGATAAGCTCCTCTTGACTAACCGGACGCCCCTGATTAAGCATCAGATATTCTAAGATTCCCGTTTCCTTGCGCGTAAAAGATAAAGCCTCGCTGTCCACGGAAGCGATGCGCGCCTTGGTGTCAAAACGGAGCTTTCCGCAGGTTAAAACTATGTCGCTTTGTGTAAAGCGTCTGAGGGTAAGGCTGCGAATCCTTGCCGCAAGCTCGTCCAGATGAAACGGCTTGGTGAGGTAATCGTTGGCGCCGGCATCGAGTCCGGCGACTTTATCGGATACTTCGCCGCGTGCGGACAGAATCAGTACCTTAGTCTCGCAGTCAGTTTTCCTAAGTTCCCTGAGCACGGTCATGCCGTCGATGCGGGGAAGGTTGAGGTCGAGTACCACGAGGTCGAAGGCCTCAACGTTCAGTAGGTCGAGCGCCTCCTGTCCGTCGTGACAGCAGTCGACGCTGTACGCCAAGTTTCGCAAGCTGCGCGCGATTGCGTCACACAGCGCCCGCTCGTCCTCGACGATCAAAATACGCATAACAGTCTCCTTGCACATTTCAAATCGCGCTTAACACGGATTTTATAGCCGATATGGTCCAATGGTCACGCAACGAAAGGAGTGGTCAGGTTGTTCAAAGCGGTAAAACCCGTGGTACAGGTCGCTTTGTTGATCGTCGGAATTGCCATGGTGTGCTTTGGCGTTATGCGTGGCGAGGCGGATGCCGTGCTGGCCAAAGCGATTAGGCTCTGCTTGGAGTGTATCGGAATTGGATAAAAGAGAAAACACTGCGCCGCATGTTTTGGCCCGATTTCGCGGATTCATTCAGGCGGCGGCGACGCTCATCACCAACATTCACCTGCCAAACTTTGCCAAAGGAAGCATCTATCAGGGCGCGGGAAAAACAGTCTGCGTACCTGGACTTAATTGCTATTCGTGCCCCGCGGCATCGGGTGCGTGCCCCATCGGGTCGTTCCAGTCGGTGGTGGGTTCATCCAAGTTCAACTTCTCCTACTACGTTACCGGTACGCTCATTTTGCTCGGCGTGCTGCTGGGGCGATTTGTATGCGGGTTTTTGTGCCCGTTTGGCTGGCTGCAGGAGCTGCTTCACAAGATCCCCGGCAAAAAGCTTTCGACAAAAAGGCTCAAGGCGCTTACGTATATCAAATACGTTGTGCTGCTGTTTGCCGTGGTATTGCTGCCTGTGCTGGTGGTCAACGATCTGGGGATGGGAGATCCGTTCTTTTGCAAGTACATCTGTCCGCAGGGCGTACTCGAGGGCGCCATTCCGCTGGCCATTGCCAATGCCGGCATTCGATCTGCGTTGGGACATCTCTTTACTTGGAAACTTGCCGTTCTCATTGCCGTGGTAGTGCTGAGTGTTTTGTTCTACCGCCCCTTCTGCAAATGGATTTGTCCACTCGGCGCATTCTATGCGCTCATGAATAAGGTGTCCCTACTGGGGATTCGGGTTGACGCGTGCAAATGTGTCTCGTGCGGCAAGTGCTCAAAGGTTTGTCAGATGGACGTTGATGTGGTCCGCGCGCCCAATCATGCCGAATGCATCCGGTGCGGAAAGTGCATCGGGGCCTGTCCCGTCGATGCCATCAGCTATCGCTATGGCCTGGATGTGTCGGCGGAAAAGCTCCCCTTGACCGCCGATAAAAAGTAAACAAGCTTCGACAAAACGGAGGAATGACCATGAAGCTTTCTAAGATTGCGGCCCTGTTTATGGTGCCGGTGCTGGCCTTGTGTCTTGTGGCGTGTTCGTCACCCGGTGGCAATGCGAGCGAATCTGCGGGCTCCGATCCTAAGATTGCAGAACTCACTGCGCAGAAGCCGACCAATGCCGACGAGGCCGCCGAGTTGTATGCAAAACTCATGCAAAAGGAGAACGATATCTTTTCGAGTGATAACGCGCTGTGGGAAAAGGTATTCAATGCGGCAAATAAAGACTCGGCAATGATTGAGGACGGCAGCAATTACGGCGATTTCCTGCTCAAGACCATCGACGGCGCCAAGGATGAGTTCACGGCGGATGAGCTTAAGACGCTCAAGGCCGGTGCACAGCAGATCAAGGAGATCGAGGAC
>CABSYH010000110.1:0-6352 GCA_902481965.1 uncultured Collinsella sp. | reverse complement strand
ACGAGATTCCTCTACGTCTCGTGGGCTCGGAGATGTGTATAAGAGACAGGTCCGACATCATCATGGACCTCATGCGCGTGCTGGGCTGCGGCGTGGAAATCAAAGACAAGCGCATCAAGAACCTGGGCGCCTTTGACCTGGACAACCTCAACTGGAACAAGGTCATCATCTGTACGGACGCCGACGTCGACGGTTATCACATCCGCACGCTCGTGCTCACCATGCTCTACCGCCTGGTGCCCACGCTTATCGACGAGGGCTACGTGTATATCGCCGAGTCGCCGCTCTACGAGATCAACTGCAAAGAGAAGACCTACTTTGCCTACACCGAGCTCGAGAAGAACGGCATCCTTAAGGAAATCGGCGACCAGAAATGCTCCATCAACCGCTCCAAGGGTCTTGGTGAGAACGACCCGGACATGATGTGGCTCACCACCATGAACCCCGAGACGCGTCGCCTGATCAAAGTGGAGCCCGAGGACGTCACCAAGATGGAAACCATGTTCAACCTGTTGCTGGGCAACGACGAGGCGGGCCGTAAGCGCCATATCTCCGAGCACGGCAAGGAATACCTGGACCAGCTGGACCTGCAGTAGCAGCAAATCGATAACGACGGCCCATAAGAAGTTCAAGAGGAAATCGTGGCAAAGAAGAAGACGAAGAACCAGCCAAAGAAAAAGCAGGTCAACGCCGAGAACGTCATCGGCCTGCACTCCGAGGTCACCGACCAGCCGATCACGCAGACGCTCGAGGTCAACTACATGCCCTACGCCATGAGCGTCAACGTCTCGCGTGCGTTCCCCGAGATCGACGGCTTTAAGCCCTCGCACCGCAAGCTGCTCTACACCATGTACAAGATGGGTCTGCTCAAGGGCGAGCGCCAGAAGAGCGCCAACATCGTGGGCCAGACCATGAAGCTCAACCCGCACGGCGATGCCGCGATCTACGAGACGATGGTGCGCCTGGCGACGGGCAACGAAGCGCTGCTTGCGCCCTTCGTGGAGTCGAAGGGCAACTTTGGCAAGTACTATTCGGGCGACCTGAGCTACGCCGCCTCGCGTTACACCGAGGCCAAGCTCTCCCCTATCAGCGCCGAGATCTTCAAGGACATCGACAAGGACCCGGTCGACTTCGTCGACAGCTACGACGGCGCCATGAAGGAGCCGCGCCTGCTGCCCACCACGTTCCCCAATATCCTCGTCTCGGCCAACAAGGGCATCGGCGTCGCCATGGCGTCCGACATCTGCGGTTTCAACCTCAACGAGGTCTGCACCGCCACCATGCACTACCTGCAGGATCCCGACTGCGACCTGCTCGAGTACATGCCCATGCCCGACTTCTCGACCGGCGGCGAAATTATCTACCGCCGCGAGGAGATGGAAAAGATTATCGAGACCGGCCTTGGCAGCTTCCAGATCCGCTCCCGCTGGCGCTGGATTCCCGAAGAGCGCATCATCGAGGTCTACGAGATCCCCTACACCACCAAGACCGATGTCATCATCGAACGCATCGTCAAGCTCTCCAAAGAGGGCAAGGTCAAGGAGATTGCTGACATCCGCGACGAGACCGACCTCTCGGGTCTGCGTATCGCCATCGACCTTAAGCGCGGCGTCGACCCCGACAAGCTCATGGCCAAGCTCTATCGCTCGACCACGCTGCAGGATTCGTTCTCGTGCAACTTCAACGTGCTCGTCGACGGCTATCCCCGTGTTATGGGCGTGCGCCAGATTCTGCACGAGTGGGTCAAGTGGCGTATTGAGTCCACGCGTCGCCGCATTAACTTTGACCTGGGCAAAAAGTCCGAGCGCCTGCACCTGTTGCACGGCCTCGAGGCAATCCTGCTCGACATCGACAAGGCCATCGCCATCATCCGCGGCACCAAGCTCGAAGCCGAGGTCGTGCCCAATCTTATGAAGGGTTTCGACATCGACGAGACTCAGGCCGAGTTTGTTGCCGAACTTAAGCTCCGCAACATCAACGAGGAGTACATCCTCAACCGCACCAAGGACATTGCAAAGCTTGAGGGCGAGATTGCCGAGCTTGAGGAGATTCTCTCGAGCGAAGACAACATCAAGAAGGTCATCAGTGACGAGCTAGCCGCGGTCAACAAGAAGTACGTGATGCCGCGTCGCACGGGCAGGATCGAGCCCCATGAGGTTATCGAGGTAAGCTTGGAGCCCGAGGTCGAGGAGTACCCAGTGACCATCATGCTCTCGCGCGATGGCTACCTTAAGAAGATGACGGACCGCGTGCTCAAGAAGGCGACCACGCTCAAGTACAAAGACGGCGACAAACCCTTTATCGAGTTCCCGTCCTCCAACACCCACGAGTTGCTGGTCTTTACCAACAAGAGCCAGGTGTACAAGTGCAAGGTTGCGGCGTTTGAGGATACCAAGTCGGCCCAGCTGGGCTCGTATCTGCCCACCGATCTTGAGATGGAGCCCGACGAGAGCGTCATCTGGGTCATCGACCCCGAGGACTATAAGGCCGACGTGCTGTTTGTCTTTGAGAACGGCCGCGTGGTGCGCGTCGCGCTTTCTGGATACGTCACCAAGACCAACCGCAAACGCCTCAAGAACGCCATCTACGGCGGCAGCAAGCTGCTGTATGCCCAGGTGCTCAAGGAAGATCGCGACATCGCGCTGGTCTCGAGCGACTATCGCCTGATGAACTTCAACACGTCGCTGCTCAAGACCAAGACGACCACCAACACGCAGGGCGTCCAGGCTTTTACGGCCAAGAAGGGCCGCTCGGTCACCACCGTCGGCACGACCGAGGAGATTCTTGGCGCCGGCGTCTCGGCCGAGAAGTTCACCGCGCAGAGCCTACCCTCCGCCGGTGCCCTCATGAAGGAAAACGACATGCCGAGCCTGTTTGACTAGGTGCCACGGCAACGAGACCGTTAGATACTTCTCAAAGCGACGAGTCCCGGAACGCAACGGCATTGCGCCCGGGACTCGTCGCTTTTCTTCTCAACTATTTTTTAACGCAGATAAATTGATTTCTGCTTATTTTTCTGCGTAAAAAATGTCAGCGTCACTGCTTCGATGCTCTTTGGTCAGCCGTTAGCAAAACTTGCAAAAGTTAGCAAAAGTTGCAAAAATTAGCAAAACTTGCAAAGGAGCTACCATGGAGTACAGCAAGAACCCCTTTACCCCAACGTTTGGAAGCGTCCCTCCCTTTCTAGCGGGTCGCGAGCATATTCTGCGTGACATTAACCATGGCTTTATCAACGGCCCGGGAGATCCAAACCTGTCGACTATTTTTACGGGCGCAAGGGGAACGGGCAAGACGGCGCTTCTCTCGCTCCTTTCAGAAACGGCGCTTGAACACGGCTGGATCGCAGCAAATGTCTCCGCCATGCCAGGCATGCTCGAAGATATTATCGAGCGAACCAAAGAAGCCGCAGATAGCTACCTCTCACAGCCTCACGCGCGCATAAACGGCGTTCAAATTGGTCCAGTGGGCATCGATTGGACATATGCTCAAGAGGCCCAGGGCAACTGGCGCACGCGCATGAATGGCATCTTTAAGCAACTCGAAAAACATGACATCGGACTTCTCATCACCATCGATGAAGTCACAGTCGATCTCGAAGAAATGCTTCAATTTGCCTCTGTTTACCAGCACTTTGTACGCGAAGGTAAAAAAGTAGCCCTACTCATGGCAGGACTGCCCTACAAAGTATCGGCACTGCTACGCAACGATTCCGTCTCGTTCCTCAGGCGTTCCCAATATCATCAGTTAGGACGAATCACTGACGTTGAAATTGCAAACGCATTCCGCAAAACCGTTGAGGCCGGAGGCCGCTCAATCACGCCGGAAGCGCTCGAGGATGCCGTGAAGGCCGTCGACGGATTTCCCTATATGATGCAGCTCGTCGGATATCGCACATGGGATGTTTCGGAGAACTCGCCCAAAATCAGCGCACCTGATGTACAGCAGGGTTCTCTGCTTGCCCGTATGGAGCTGCACGATCGAATTCTCGAAACGACCTATCGGGAGCTTTCCGATAAAGACATTGAGTTTTTGCTCGCGATGCTGCCCGATTCTGGCCCCAGCAGGGTCTCAGAAATTGCCAAGCGTATGGGCGTCGCCAGCAACTACGCAAGCCAATACAAACGCCGCCTCCTGGAGGACGGCGTCATTGGAGAGCGCGGGCGTGGTCTCGTTGGCTTTGACATTCCCGCGTTCAGGGAATTCTTGAACGAGAAGGCGTTTTAGCACGCCGGAATTGTCCGCGGAAGCATCAACGCATGGTAATCAGTATTCCTCTTGGTAAGGATAGCAAGCATTTTCCACCAACACCGATTGCCATGCGTTCTTCTTGTCCTTAGGCGAGCTTGCGAGCGAGCTCTCGCACCTCTTCCAACTTGGGCGAGGAGGCCATGCTGTCGCGCTCGGTCATACCGCTGATGGTGACAATGCCCTGGTCCTCCCACTTGCAGTACGCGCAGGTCGACTTGTACATAGCGATCGCCGCATCATAGACGCCCTCGCTGTGGCTATCGAGCAAAAGGGCCGTCTTGGTGAACGGGAAGCCCGTAGCACCGAAGGCGTACAGGCGGTCGATGGCGGCCTTCTCCTGCGCGGTGATATCAAACCAGTAGATAGGCGAAGCGAAGACAACCATATCGGCGCCTTTCAGCGACTCGATCACGTTGGCCATGTCATCCTTCTGCACGCAAGTGCCCTCATGGGTAAAGCAGTACTGGCATCCCAGACAACCAGCGATCTTTTTGCTGGCAACGCGGACGACCCCAACCGCATGGCCGCCCTCACGCGCGGTCTCGGCAAACGTCTCGACCATGGTGTCGGTATTGGCGCCCTTGCGCGGGCTACCACTCAATACAACGATATTCATAGGATTCCCTCTCCTTCATGCTGCAGGCGCGCAGCATGTTTTCTTGTAACCAAAACGTATGGAGTTATTCAATCGCCTCGTTTCAGCTACTCCCACTCTTTAGAAGAATCGTTGCTGGAGACTTGGCATTGAATCAAGGCACGCCTTATTTCAAATACTCCTCAAAGAACGCTTTCAGCTTTCCAAACGGAATGACGTCCATCTGATCGTAGAGGTCGGTGTGGCTGGCGCCGGGGATAATGAGCAGCTCCTTGTTGTCCCCCGTCAACTTGCTATACGCGGTTTCGCTGAAATAGCGGGAGTGCGCCTTCTCGCCATGTACCAGCAGCACGGCGGAGCGGATCTCGCCGGCGTACTGCAAAATCGGCATATTCAAAAACGACAGCGAAGACGTCACATTCCAACCGCCATTGGAGCCCAGGCTGCGGGGATGGTAGCCTCGCGGAGTCTTGTAGTAGGCGTAATAGTCCGCCACAAACTGCGGCGCGTCATCGGGCAGCTGATCGACCACGCCGCCCGCCAGCGCGTAGCTGTCATTTTTATAGTCCTCGGTGCGCTGCGCGTTCAGCGCTTTACGCTTTTCGAAGCGCGCCTGCTCGGAATCCTCGGCGTCAAAGTAGCCGTTTGCGGTCACGCGGGTCATATCGTACATGGTCATAGCCGCGGTGGCCTTGATGCGGGTGTCGATGGCTGCGGCATTGATTGCCATGCCGCCCCAACCGCAGATGCCGATGATACCGATGCGCTCCGGGTCAACGCTATTCTGCACAGAGAGGAAATCCACCGCTGCGCAGAAATCCTCGGTGTTGATGTCCGGCGATGCCACATAGCGGGGCGCACCGCCGCTCTCCCCGGTATAGGACGGGTCGAAGGCAAGCGTGAAAAAGCCCAGTTCCGCCATCTTTTGCGCATAAAGGCCGGACGTTTGCTCCTTCACCGCGCCAAACGGACCGCTGACGGCGATGGCAGGCAGCTTGCCCTCCACGTTCTTTGGCACGTAGACGTCGGCCACCAGCGTGATGCCGTATCGGTTGTGGAAAGTCGCCTTGCTGTGCTCAACCTTGTCGCTTTTGGGGAACACCTTGTCCCATTCCTGCGCTAGATTCAACTGTTCCATACTTAAGCCTCCTTGTTAGTCGCTGTAAGGTATTCCTCGTCGTCCACGGGCTCCAACCACTCGTTGGAGGTCTCCTCACCCGGAACCTCCAGCGCGAGATGGGAGAACCAGCTGTCGGGCGCGGCTCCGTGCCAATGCTTTACGCCCGCGGGAATATTTACTACATCGCCAGGGCACAGTTCCTGTGCCGGTTTGCCCCATTCCTGGTAAAACCCCCGACCAGCCACGCAGACGAGGATCTGCCCGCCGCCGCTTTTGGCGCGATGGACGTGCCAGTTGTTGCGGCAGCCGGGCTCAAACGTCACGTTGTAGACGCCGACCTGATCGGTGGAAAGGGGCGCGAGGTAGCTTTGCCCGATAAAGTACTTCGC
>CABSYH010000109.1:0-6390 GCA_902481965.1 uncultured Collinsella sp. | reverse complement strand
TATTCGTCGGCAGCGTCAGATGTGTATAAGAGACAGAGCACAAACTCAACCTGCACCACTGGTTCTTCTCGACCGATCTGTCGAGCTACCTGCGCGGCGGTCGCATTTCGGCCGCGAGCGCGATCATCGGCACGGCGCTCAAGATTTGCCCGCTTATGACGGTCGATTGCGAAGGTAAGCTGTCGCCACGTGAGAAGATTCGCACTAAGAAGCGCGCGATTTCCGAGATGGCTAAGACCATGATGGCACACGTGCTGGACGGTGCGGATTATTCGGGTAAGTGCATCATGTCGCACTCGGCGTGCCGCGAGGATGCCGAGGCAGTTGCGGCGCTGATTGAGGAACAGGTTCCGCAGCTTAAAGGCAAGATTGAGATCAATGACATCGGTACTCTGATTGGCTCGCATACCGGACCTGGTACGGTGGCGCTCTTCTTTATGGGCGACAAGCGCGTGGATTAATTTGCCCCATCACATCGCTGCATGATTGCTCAAACGAAAACGGCCCGTCTCACGTTTGTGGGGCGGGCCTTGCTGTTGCGGCTAGCGTTTCTTTCCGCGGAAGAAAAAGCCGTGCAGTGACGGCTTGAGGCCGCGATTGGCGCGATGCTCCTCGACGCGCTCGTGGATCGAAGCGACGCGCTCGATGACTTCGTCGGGAATCGGCACGTCAGGATTCATGTTCTCGACCTGGCTGACCTCGGCGGCGGCGACCTGGTCGATAATGGGCACATCGTCGCGCGAGATGACAGGTGTGGCGTCTTCCTTCATCTTGCGATAACGCTGCATCATGTCGGTCTGTAGCTGCTGGGCCGAAGGCGGCGTCCAGATGATGGCGTTGGCGCCGGCGGCGATGGTTTCACGGATGCTCTCGGGCGTCTTGCCGCCCGGTGCGATGAGCGGCAGGTTGGGATAGTGCTCGCGCAGTTCACGCAGGACCTGGGGTGTGTTCTTGCCGGCGGCGATGTTGAGAATCTTGGCGCCGGCGCGCACCTTGGCGTGAGCATCATCGTCGCAGCGAACGACCGTGGCGATGACGGGGATGTCGGCGATGTTGGTGATGTGCTCTACCATCTCGGCAGTAGCGGGGGAGTTGACCACGCAGCCCGCCGCGCCCTGCATCTCGGAGACGGCTGCCATCTGCACGGAGCGCTTACCGGTCGTAGTTCCGCCGCCCACGCCTACAAAGACCGGGCACTCGGCGACGGTCAGCAGCGCTTGCGTAATGGCGGGCTGCGGCGTGAAAGGGTAGACCGCAAAGACGGCATCGGCGTTGGAGTTGCGGATAACCGCGACGTCGGTGGTGTAAATGAGCGACTTGATGCGTCGGCCGAAGAGCGTAAAGCCGCTGGCCTCCTCGATCTCGTCGGGCATGCGAAGGGCCGCCTTGCGCAAACGCCCGTCGATGGGCAGCGGCTCCATGGGGAGCAGTCCGTTGGGGGTCACGGCTACCTGGGGCTCGGTGAACTCGTCTGCGAGCTCGACCTCGGAAAAATCGACCGAGGCGACGATGTCCTCGTGAACCTCGGCAGGTACATCGATGGGAGCTTGGTCGTTTGCCGCGGCAGGCGTGTCGAAGGAGCTGGTGCCGACGAAGGCGTCGACGCGCTCATTTAGATCGTTGAGGGTATCCATGGAGGCTCGATTCTATGTGATGATGGCCGGCGCGATGCAGCCGGAATTGCGAATGCTAAATCGTTTGACGAGTTGATTTTTCCCCGCCGCGCCATCCGTTAGACCGAAGGGCCGGCGAACGTGAAGGAGCTGTGGTGGCGGGTATCGAGGTGCTATCTTGAAAGCCCCGTTTAAAAGAGAGGTGACGCGGTATGGAATTGACAGCAATGTTTGGCTCGATCGGCCTGTGTGTGGGCGCAATCGTTGCCGCCGCGGTCATCTACTTTGTGGTCACGGCCATTAAGGGCAAAAGGGTCGAACGCAAGGAGCGTGCGATGCTTAAACAGCATTGCGACCAGCAGGGCAAACGCGCACGGAGATAGCTTGTTGAGTTTTTGATCCGTGCGCTAGCTGCGTTTTCGGATCAGGGCAATGTAGAAGCCCTCAAAGTCGCGGCTAGGCGGAATGGTCAGCGTGCCGGGCATACCGTTGGCGACGGACGAGACGTGGCCGGCGGCGATGGCCTCGGTGAGAGCGTTGCTCTCGATATGCGGCTCCTCGCCGGCATCCTGGGCACGGCGCGTTTCGCTTTCGCTCGGCGTGCCGTCGAGGGGGATGAGCTCGCAGTCCATGTGCTTGTCGAGGGCCTCTTGCAGGGCGTCCTCGTTTTCCTGCGGCAAGATCGAACAAGTGGAATAGACGAGCGTGCCGCCCGGTTTGAGGGCACCCATGGCGCGGTCCAGAAGCGCGCGCTGCGAGCGTGCGCACTTGCAAAGCAGCTGCTCCGTGAGCCCGTGCAGACTTTTCTCGTTGCCGCTGATGACGGTGCCCGTGCCGGTGCAGGGAGCGTCGAGCAGGATGCGGTCAAAGCGGAAGAACTCGTCGAGCTCGCGTGCGTCGATACGCATGACGGGCACGTTTTTGGCACCCTGGCGGTGGAGGTTGGACTCAAGCTTTTCGGCGCGGGGAATGCTCATCTCACAGGCGGTGAGGTGCGCCTGTCCCTGGGTGAGGGCGGCGATCTGCGTTGTCTTGCCGCCGGGGGCTGCGCACATGTCCAGGATGTCCTCGCCTGCCTGGGCGCCCAGGACCAACGGCGGCATCATGGATGACAGGCTCTGCAGGTAGATCTTGCCGTCGCGGTAGATGTCAAGATCCCACAGATCGGAAACCTGGGCCTCGGGCAGGATAAAGGCGTCTGGGTACCAGGCGACGGGGTTGTGGGCGATGCCGGCGGCACCGAGCGCCGCAGCGATGTCCTCGGCGGTCGCCTTGAGCGTGTTGGCGCGCAGCGTGACCGGGCGTGTGGCCGCGGCGCCGAAGCCCTCGATCATGAGCTTGGCATCGGCGGGCGCATAGGCGCCGGCGACCGTGTCGACCATAAAGCGCGGCAGGTCGGCGGCGGAGTGTTGGGCGGCAAGCTGGTCAGAAAGCTCGGTAGCAGCAAACTGCCTGAGCTTGAGCTCGGCCTTGACCTGCTTTTTCTGCTTACGACGACGCGGCTTGGACATCCGTCTTTCCTTCCCATTCCATTACATGTCGAGTGTTGTTTTAGTACTGGCTCTCGTGCTTGCTGAAGAAGTCGAAGCGCGGGGGCAGCGGCTTCACGCGGTGCTCGCCGGGCTTCTCGCCCAGGCTTTCCACGAACTCGTCCGTGGAGGCAAATATGTTGTCCCAGCTAAAGAAGGCGACGGGGTCGACGTCGAAGTACTCGCAGATGAGCTCGCAGCCGGCCGGCACGATGCCGTGCATGAGCACGGTCGCCACGCGCAGCTCGGTGAAGGCGTCGACGAGGGCCTGCGTCATCGCGGTATTGGCTTGCTCGCCCTCAAGCTTGTTGGTGGCCTTGGAGGCATCGCTCCAGCGCTTGTTGGCGGCGCGCAGGTAGTCGTCGCACACGGCGAGCGCGCGGTGCGTCTCGAACTTGTACATGGCCTGCTCAAAGGCAAGGGCGGCCTGCTCGGCAGCCTCGACCACGGCGGCAGAGGCTGCGCCGGCCGGAATGCAACCGTTGCGGTACGGGCTCTCGTCGCCCTCCTTGACGGCGACGCCGTAGAAGCAGCTGCGGGCCAGGCGGTTGAACACGCCGGTCAAAAGGGCGCTTTCCTTAAGGGCCGGATCGATGACGCGCTTGTCGTCGCAGGCGCGCACCTCGTTGCCGTCCTTGTCCTTGCCGGTCACACGCGTGTCATATGCCTTGGGGCTAAAGCTCACCGGCTTCTCGGACAGGCCGAGCGACAGCCAATGCGCGCGCATCTGCTCGCAGGTGTAGTGGTTGAGCAGGTCGTCTGCCGGCGGGGGAGGCGTCTGCGAGGACGAGCTGGCCTTTTTGCCCATGTAGAGCAGGTGGTAGCAGGCGCTGACGGTGCTCTGCGTGAGGCCCCAGCCCAGGGCCTCCCACATGGCGGTCTGCGCGATGCAGTAGAAGTAGATGTTGTCCTGGCCGATGAACTGGTAGATCTGTGCGTCGTCAGAGCACCACCAGTCGCGCCAGTCGAGCGAGCTGTGCTGGTAGGTGGGTGCGGGGACCTGCGTGGAATCGGCAGCGGGCTCGCCCATGAGGGCGGCGTCCTGGGCGGCGACACCCTCAGTTACGCCGGCGGCTTTGGCATCGCGTGCGAGCACGGTGCGCGTATAGCTGATGGGCGCCCACAGGCTCTCGGGCCAGCACCAGCAGGTGACGTCGTTCACGCCGTCGACCTCGGGTACCGGAACGCCCCAGTCGATGTTGCCGGTGATGCGGAAGGGTACGAGCGCCTTGCCGCTGCGGAAGCGCACGCCGCCGTTGGCGAGCACCGCGTGGGCGTCGTCGCGCTCCTTCCAGCTGGGGAAGGTGACGGTAAAGCTGCTCTTGTTGCCCTCGGGCTCCAGCACGGTGTGCTCGGGAAGCTGATCCTCGACGGCATCGAAGGCCTCGCGGAACTTGTTCTGGATGTAGAGCTGAGCCGGCAGCAGCCACTCTTCCATGGTCTTGGAGACCACGGAGCGAACCTGCGGGTTCTGGGCGAGCTTGGCGGTATAGGTTTTCATAAAGTCGAGGTAGGCCGGCAGGTCGAAGTAGAGGTTGTCGACCGGGCGCAGCTCGGGCACCTCGCCGGTGAGCTGGCTCTTGGGCGCGATGAGCTCCTCGGGCTCAAACTGGTGGCCCAGGTCGCACTCGTCGGCATAAGCCTTCTCAGACTTGCAGCCCTGGATGGGGCAGCGGCCGATCACCTGACGGCCGTTGAGGAACGTGCCGGCCTTGGCATCGTAGAACTGCAGCGTGGAGCGCTTGGAGATGGTGCCCTGCTCGTGCAGGCGCTTGATAATCTCGGCGGTCACCTCGTTGTGAATCTGCGCAGCCGGCTCAAGGCCCGAGCCGCCGTAGATGTCACAGCTGATGTTGTAGTTGTTGAGGGTCGCGGCCTGGCGGGAGTGATTGGACTCGACATACTCGCTGATGGACTTATCGTAGCCTTCGTTCTCCTTGAGCTTGCGGTAACTCTCCATGATGGGCGAGCCATAGCAGTCGGTGCCCGAGGTGAAGATGACGTTCTCGCGGCCCAGACGGTCGCGCAGGAAGCGGGCGAAGAAGTCGGCCGGGACAAAGACGCCGCCAACGTGGCCAAAGTGAAGGCCCTTGTTGCCGTAGGGCTCGCCGGCGGTAACGATGGCGCGGCAAGGCCAGCTGGGACGGTCGTTCATGGAGTATTTGGATGCCATGGGACTCCTTCGCATATGGTGAGGGCGCGGCCGGGCGCGGGGCTCGGCGGCGCGGTGGTCAATTCGTGCATATCGTTCGACATTATCGCACATGCGGGCGGGTGCGTGGCAGGGGCGCTATCCTAAGATGCTATGAATGAGATTTCCAACATACATGCGTTTGAAGACGAGGATTTTCTGCACGCTTGCTTCGTGTGGGGGATGGTCGTAGTCGGCGTGTTTGCCGTGTGCCTGGTGCCGGTGTTTATGCTGCTGGGCGGACCCGCGGACCTGGATGCGGCTGACGCGGGCGGTTGGACGGCGGTCGTGGGCTGGATAGTCGGCTTGGCTGCGATCTCAATGGCGTCGTTCGCCGTGCACGAGCTGGTGCACGGTGTGTTTTTTAAGCTGCTGGCGCCTGCGGGCGCGAAGGTGACCTTTGGGGCGAATCGCGAGACAGCGATGATCTATGCCTGCGCCGAAGGCGTTGTGTATTCTCGCCGGCGGTACGTGGCGGTTTGCCTGGCGCCGACGGTTGTTGTGACGGCAACGCTTGCCCTGGGGTTTGCGTTTTCGGGCTATCCGCTGCTGTGCTATCTGGCGGCCGGCTTGCATTTGTCAGGCTGTGTGGGCGACTGGTATTACGTGCGGACCATTTTGCGCGACCGCCGCATTGTCGCTTGCGAGGATACGTCCTTTGGCGTGCGCTTTTTCGGGTGAGGAGATGTTGATGAAGCCGTTGTTGTTGCACGCTTGCTGCGCGCCGTGCTCGCTTGAGCCGGTCCGCCTGCTGCGCGAGGAAGGGTTTGAGCCCACGATTTGCTGGACCAACCCCAATATTCAGCCGCACGATGAATGGCAGCGTCGCCTGGACGAGCTGCGCCGGTGGTGTGCCGATGGCGACATCGAGCTTATCGAGGCGGGGGAGGACCGTGAGCGCTGGGAGGCCGGTGTGGCCCCGCTGGGCGCCGATCGGCCCCGTCGCTGTCGCGCTTGCTATGCCCTGCGTCTGGCCGAGGCGTGCCGTGTGGCCCAGGAGCGTGGGTTTGAGTTTGTGGGCACGACGCTCGCCGTCTCGCCGTATCAGCTGTTCGAT
>CABSYH010000108.1:0-6400 GCA_902481965.1 uncultured Collinsella sp. | reverse complement strand
CACCTCTCTATTCGTCGGCAGCGTCAGATGTGTATAAGAGACAGTGATAGATGCGCTCGAGCTCATCCGGTTCACGGCACAGCGACGGTACCTTCACCGATTCGCTCGGCCGCACCACAAAGACCTCGCCGGCAGCCTCGCGACGTGCCAGGTCGTCGAGCGTAGCATTGTAGACCTCATGCCGATGCTCAAGCGCTGCGACAAACTCCGGGTAGTGACGGAACACGCGCCGCAGCATGGGCATCACGCTGTTGGGCTGTTTCACAAAGCCAGCCGGCTGTGTGAGCACCACGATATTGCGGTCATACCCCTGCGCAAACAGCCAAGCGCTGGGAATTGAATCAGCCACGCCACCATCAAGATACTTATGTCCGTCAATAGCAACGGGACGCGTCGCCACAGGAATAGCCGACGACGCCCGGATCCACTCGATATCGCGCTCATCGCCATAAGGCAGGTCATGGTAGACGGCCTTGCCCGTCTCGATATCGGTGCACACGCACGTAAACCGCATGGGGCAGTCGCGATATGCCTCCAGGTCGATGGGATCGCGCTCGATGGGCACCTCGTGATAGGCAAAGTCGGCATTGTACATATCGCCGGTTCGCAGCCAGCTGGTCACGCTCGCATAGCGCTTGTCGGCGCAATAGGCCTTGTTGTAGCGAATGGCACGGCCGATCTGGCGCGATTTAAAGTTGTAGCCAAACGCCGCGCCCGCCGAGACACCCACCATATGGTCGCAGGTCAAACGGTGCTCCATCCAAACGTCGAGCACGCCCGCCGTATACATACCGCGGTAGCCGCCTCCCTCGAGCGCCAGCCCCACCGTGCGCGTCATATTTGACTGTGCCATGCGACCATCTCCGTTCCTGCGTTTTTAACCGGGACAAGTATACCCGTCAACATATATCGTCTCAGCCGCATTTTTATCAAGCATCGCATCGTCGCGCTACCGCTTGTCGAATAATAGCCGCCCGCAGCATGTGCACCCATCTATAATTGTGCACTGCTGTTTATGCTACTCAGCAGTTATCAACAGCGAACATTCGTCGGCAAATTAACCCAACAACGCAGCAAGACGGGGGCCTGGATACACGCAAGACGCCGAGTAACGACGCGTGTACACAACGAGCTCGCCCGACGCAATCCGCCCCGACCTAAGAAAGCCGCTTAGAACATGGATACTGTCAGCAATTACACCGAAACGCTCGAAAAGACCGTCCGCGACCTTCTCGAGCGTCAGGATGATCTGATTAGGACCGCCTTTACCGACCAGCTTACCGGACTTGGCAACCGCGGCGGCTTTGCCCGCTCCCTCGAGGAGCTCTGGGAGCAGGACGCCCCCGTTACCATGGCGTTCATCGATATCGACAATCTCAAGCACTGCAACGATGTCTTTGGCCATGACGAGGGCAACCGCTATATCTTGCAGGTAAGCCTTTATCTCAAGCTGTATATGAAGGTAGACGAGGCGGCATTTCGTCTGGGAGGCGACGAGTTTGCCATCCTATCTACGATTGCGACCGAGGACGACCTCGCCGAACGTCTGGAACACTGCCGAACGATCCTGCTCAAAAACAACGATTCCGAGATGCCCCACTCGTTTAGCTACGGAGTGGCACACGCCGACCCCGCCCTGGGCGAAGCCTCCAATCGCATGACACTCGATGCCGACCATCGCATGTACGACTACAAGCTACGTCATGCCATGCATCTTGATCGACGTAATATCGCGCAAGTCCACACCGACGACTTCGAAATAAGCGACCGTATTTTCGACGCCTTTTCGATGCTCAACGAAGGCCGTTATTTCTTTATCGAGAACTTGGACAAGGACCGCACCCTTTGGTCGCAAAGTGCCTTGCGCGATCTCGGTCTTCCTTCGGAGCACATAGACAGCTGCCGCGATTTCTGGAAAACGCGCGTCCATCCCGATGACCTCGAGGCCTACGCCAACGACATCAACCAGATCTTTAACGGCTCCAAACACCGCCGCGTCATGCAGTACCGCATGCGCAATGCCGCGGGTGACTACGTTCTCTGCCGTGCTCGCGGGTTTCGCATCGACGGCGACGGAAATGCCCCCTCGCTCTATGTCGGCGAACTTGTCAACCACTCACTTGCCGAGACCGTCGACGCCGCCACGGGCCTCGGAACACAGCGTATGCTGATCAACGCTATCGATGCCTGCCGCCGCGATCGTTGCGAGACAGGGCTTATAGCGGTGCGCGTTCGTGGCACGACAAAGCTCAACGAGCTCTACGGGGCCGAGGCTGTCGACAACATGCTTGCCGAATACGCAGGCCGCATGCTGTCGATCACCCGCGGCAGGAGCCGGGTCTACCGTTCACGAAGCGTCCAGTTCGTCGTGCTCAGCAACGACCTGGACCACGAGGCATTCGAACAACTGACCCGCCACCTTAAAGAGGCCGTTTTCGCTCCTGTTCAAATCGCAGGCGACACCATTACTCCCGTCTGCCTTGTCGTCCCGGCCTTTTACGAGCACTTAACCCATCAAGCGACCGCCGTTTTAGGCGAACTCGACCGTCGCCTTCGCACGGCCGGCGGGCTTGTTCCCAACGACAGCCTCCCCATACCCGAGGCGGAGCGCAAAAGCGCCATCGCCGAACGCATCGACTCGCTCACGGGCCTCTATCGACCCAGCGAGTTCATGCGGCGCGCCAACGCATTTCTCGAAGCAAGGCGCGACGGCACCTGGTGCATCGCCACGGTCGACATGGGCCACATGCGCCTGTTTAATGAATGGCACGGCCAGGCCGAGGGCGACTGCATGCTCGCCGATGTGGGCACGGTCCTCAAGGATATCGAGAATGCCGATATGGGCATCGCAGGGTACTGGGGCCAAGACGACTTTTGCATACTCATCCCCTTTGAGCACAACACCGTCCATCAAATCTACAACCGCGTTCGCGAGGCAGTAGCCAGACATGATGACGGCGTAGGTTTTTGGCCGTCCATGGGCGTTTACCCCATCGACTCCAATGAGGAGATCACCATCGATGCGCAGGCAAAGGCCATGTTTACCAATCGGCGCGCAAAAAACGACTTCAAGGAGCGCATTGCCATTTTCTGTCCTGCGGAGTACGAGCGCGAAGTCGCGTTCCACCGCACGCTGACCGAATTCCAGTACGCACTTTCAAACGGCCGCATCACGTACTACCTTCAGCCCCAGGTCGATATGGAAACCGGCAAGATCATTGGCGCCGAGGCTCTTACACGCTGGATTGACAAGGACGGCTCTCTCATTTCGCCCGCAACGTTTATCCCCGCACTCGAGGAAAGCGGCTTTGTAGTAACGCTCGACAAGTACATTTGGCAGGGTGTCGCCATATGGCTTCGCGAGCGTCTCGATCGCGGTCTTCGCGTGGTTCCGGTCTCGCTTAATGTGTCGCGCGTGGATATCCTTGCCTGCGACGTTACCGAACATATGGGGGCACTCGCCGCCCAATACAACCTACCGCCCGAGCTCATGCGTATCGAGATCACCGAGACGGCTTATACGGGAGAATCCGAGGCCGTGGATAAGCTGACCGCAGATCTGCACACCCGCGGCTTCTCGACCTACATGGACGATTTTGGCACCGGCCAGTCCACGCTCGCGATGCTCAAGAACGTCAACGTCGACGTCATCAAGCTCGATCGCACGTTTGTGCCCGTTGACGGTGATCGTGGCCGCAGCGCGCAGATCGTGTCATCGATGCTCGAGATGGCGCAGTCGCTCCATCTGCCCGTTGTAATCGAAGGCATCGAGACAAATGAGCAGGCGAACATGCTGCGCCACATGGGCGCCCGCTACGCTCAGGGCTTCCTCTACTACCGCCCCATGCAGGCAAAGGATTTTGAGGCATTGCTCGATGGTGGCAATAACAACTGATACGCTCGTGCGCAAAACGCCACCGTCGAAGGGGGTATTTGTCTCCATTAGCTAACTTATATCCCCAATTCAAACCAAATTGGGGATATGATACAAACCGTTGTTCCGCCCAAGGAGGTTATCCATCATGAACGAGTCATATCGCCTGGGTGAGCAATCGATTATTACCTATCTTCAGCGACTTGCGAATGGCGTATCGACCGCCGAACTCGATGTTGCCGCGCTGCCTGCTGAGCTACGCGCTGTTGGTGAGCAGCTGCAAAAGACGCATGCCATCCTGCAACAAGAGCGCCAGCTGCTTGAGCGCAACGCCTATATCGATCCGCTCACCAACTTGGGCAACCGCAACGGATTTGACCGTCACGTCGAGCAACTCTGGCGCAAAGGCGACCCCTTCACCTGCGCCTATATTGACATCGACCATCTCAAGCATTGTAACGATAGGTTTGGCCACGCCGAAGGCAACCGCTATATTCTGAGCATCTGCCGCACGCTCTCCGAAACCATGGAGCACGATGAGATGCTGTTCCGTATCGGTGGAGACGAGTTTGTGCTTATCTCGCCCTCCGCAAACGAAACCGAACTCGAGCAGCGCTTGGAGCAGGTACGTTCCGGGCTGATCGAGGCGAGCTCGGGCGGCAAGGCGCCCATGATCGTCAGCTTTAGCTTTGGCTGCTCGCGCGTCGATCCACTTGCCGGCGACACGCGTCGCCAGATGACGATGGATGCCGATCGCAAGATGTATCGCTATAAGCTTATGCATCGCGTGCAGCAGCCGAAAGACAATGACGCGCCTCAGCACCCAATTGCCGAACAGCTTCCGTGCAACGACCGCGTATTCCAAGCGATCTCTATGAGCTCCGAGACGCGCTATCCGTTTATCCTCAATCTCGATACGGGCGAATCGCAATGGTCGGTTAACGCCGTGCGCGATTTTGACCTGCCCTCCCAGCACCCTTTTAACTCGGTCGATATGTGGCTTGCCCGCGTACACCCCGAGGACCGCGACAACGTACGCGCCGAGCTCGACATGGTGATAAACGGCACGTGGCACTTCCACTACATGCAGTATCGTGTAATGGATGCCACCGGAGCGTACGCGCTTTGCGACTGCACAGGCTACCGCTTGGACGGCACCGATACCGAGCCCAGCATGTATGTGGGCATTATCATCAACCGAAGCCTAGCGGATACGACCGACTCCGTGACCGGCCTGGGCGATATTCACGCCCTGGTCAACGCCATTGGCGAAATGCGTCGCGTGGCGCGCGAGGCAGGCTTTATTGCCATTAAGGTTGACGATATCGCCGAGGTCAATGCCCGCTTTGGATTCGATGCAGGCGACCGCGTTTTGGCAGAAAGCGCCGCCTGCCTTATGGAATGCTCGCGCGGCAAGGGTCGCCTGTTCCGCTCGACGGGGCCGACATTCGTGGCGCTTTTCGACGACTTTGATCCCGAAGAGACCGACTCGATCGCAGACGAAATCGAGCGGTTCCTGGGTTCCCCCGTGCTCATCGGCTCGCTTGAATATCAGCCACCCATTCGTGTAGCGACGCTTCATCTGGACGTTGTCGATCGACAACCCGTTTCCATTTTGAACGAGCTCAAAGCGTTGCTCGGGAAAGCCGTGCAGGTGCCAGGTACCAAACTGGATTAGCACCGCGCCCGCGCCGCCTCCCCCATCGTGCGATAATCCTCTGCAGAAGTCACCAAAAGCAGAGGGAGTTTGTGATGAAGGTTCTTTTGGTCAATGGCAGCCCCAAGGCAAACGGCAACACCGCCCGTGCACTCGCCGAGGTCGCCGAGCAGCTCAATGCAGAAGGCATTGATACCGAGGTGTTTCAGCTGGGCGCCAAGCCCATTCGCGATTGCATCGGTTGCGGCCAGTGCGGCAAGCTTGGCGGTCGCTGCACCTTTGACGACGACGTGGTGAACGAGCTGATCGCTGCCGCCGAGCAGGCAGATGGCTTTGTCTTTGGCTCGCCCGTCTACTATGCGCACCCCAGCGGCCGCATCCTTTCGGCCCTCGATCGCGCCTTCTATGCAGGCGGGCATGCCTTTGAGCACAAACCCGGCGCCGCGGTCGCCGTTGCCCGTCGCGGCGGTACGTCGACCACCTTCGATGTGCTCAATAAGTACTTCACCATCAACCAGATGCCCGTGGTTGCCTCCACGTACTGGAACAACGTGTTTGGTCGCGTGCCCGGCGACGCCAATGGGGACGCCGAGGGCCTTGCCACCATGCGCAACATCGGCAAAAACATGGCCTGGCTCCTTCGCTGTATCGAGGCAGGACAGGCCGCCGGCATCAACGCACCCGAGGCAGATCGAGCAACGACCAACTTCATTCGATAAGTCCAACGGTGGTCACTTCGACGCTCGTTAGAACGGTGGAACATAATATGAACGTGCAAATCTTCGGCACCAAGAAGTCCTTCGATACCAAGAAGGCCCAGCGCTATTTTAAGGAGCGCCGCATTAAGGTGCAGTTTATTGACCTTAAGG
>CABSYH010000107.1:0-6406 GCA_902481965.1 uncultured Collinsella sp. | reverse complement strand
GAGATTCCTCTACGTCTCGTGGGCTCGGAGATGTGTATAAGAGACAGGTTGTAGACCTCGTCCTGGTACACATCGAGGCCGCGCTCCTTGGCAAACGCAACCAGGAAATCGCTGATGCCCTTCTCGTTGCCAGACCCACGGGGGATCGCGCTGACCTCCTCAAAGAAATGGAACAGCTGGGCGGGCTCGTAGCCGGTAATCTTGTAGTCCATGGTGCCTCCTTGGCGCAACTGGTTAGACAGTAAGACATGCGACTTGTATATTCCCAGACTTTGCGTGCATAAACCAGTCGAAAACGCCGAGCGCCCTCGCATCATCGGCTAACGGTGGACCGTATAGCGTAACGGTCACAACTTCCGCAGCTCTACAAATCGAGGCGCCCTTTTCGGAGCGCCTCGATTGCGCGTATCAAATTGTCGCCACGCCCTACAGCGCGCCGGAACCGGCTTGCATCATGCCGCCGGGGCCCGAGGTCACGCCGCCGCTCACGGGCGCGGCGTTGCCGGTGTGCGGTGCCGCCGGGGCGGTATCGCCACCGAGCGTGCCCGCCGGACGCGGTGCCGGGATCTCGCCCGTGCCGTGGCTAAAGACAAACTTGCCATCGGCCACGTCGCACAGGACGGTATCGCCCTCGCCCCACTCGCCGGCCAGAAGCTCCTCGGACAGCGGGTCCTCGATGAGCTTTTGGATGGCACGGCGCAGCGGACGCGCACCGTTGGTGAGGTCGGTGCCCTCGGCCACGATCTTGTCATAGGCCGCATCGGTGAGCTTGATGTTCATGCCGTTGGCAATCAAACGCTGACGCAGGTCGTCCACCAGCAGGTGCGCGATCTTGGTGAGATTCTCGCCCGAGAGCTTCTGGAACACCACAATGTCGTCGATACGGTTGAGCAGCTCGGGGCGGAACAGGCGCTTGAGCTCGCCCATCGCGCGGCCGCGGATCTCACTCGACGTGAGGCCCTGCTCGCCGGTGGTGCCAAAGCCCACGCTCGCATCCTGCGCAATCTCGCGAGCGCCCACGTTGGACGTCATGATGATCACGGTGTTGCGGAAGTCGACCGTCTTGCCCTGGCTATCGGTCAGGCGGCCCTCCTCCAGCACCTGCAGCAAGATGTTGAAGATATCGGGGTGCGCCTTCTCGATCTCGTCGAACAGCACGACCGAGTACGGGTGGCGACGAACGGCCTTGGTGAGCTGGCCGCCCTCGTCGTGACCGACGTAACCCGGAGGGCTACCGATGAGCTTGGAGACCTCGAACTCGCTACCGAACTCGGACATGTCGAAGCTGATGAGTGCATCCTTGCTGCCAAAGAGGTACTCGGCGAGCGTCTTGGCGAGCTCGGTCTTGCCCGTGCCGGTGGGACCAAGGAAGATAAAGCTGCCGCCGGGGCGACGCGGATCCTTGAGCGGCGAGCGGCTGCGGCGCACGGCCTTGGCAACGGCCTCGACAGCCTCATCCTGACCGATGATGCGCGTCTTGAGCACGCTTTCGGCTTGCAGCAGGCGACGGCTCTCGCTCTCGGTAAGCGAGGACACCGGCACGCCCGAAGTCACGGACACGATATCGGCGATCTGGCTCACGTCGATGGTGAGCGGGCTGGCGTCGAGCTCGGCCGTCCAGGCGGCCTTGGCCTCGGCGAGCTCAATCTCGGCAGCTTTCTGCTGCTCGGTGATCTCGGCGGCCTTGTTCATATCGTCGCTCTCGGTGGCCTCCTGCGCGGCGGCCTTGAGCTCCTCTATGCGATGCTCGGCCTCACGCACCGGCTCGGGCGCGCGATTCGCGGCGATGCGAGCGCGGGCGCCGGCCTCGTCGATGAGGTCGATGGCCTTATCGGGCAGGAAGCGATCCTGTATGTAGCGGTTGGAAAGGTTCGCGGCAGCCTCGATAGCACCCTGCGTATAGCGCACATGGTGGTGCTCCTCGTAGCGCGGCTTGAGCGCGGTCAGGATCTTAACCGTGTCCTCGACGCTCGGCTCCTCGACATCGATGGTCTGGAAGCGACGCTCGAAGGCCGGATCCTTGGTGAGGTACTTGCGGAATTCCTCGGCCGTGGTGGCGCCGATAATCTGGAAGGCACCGCGCGCAAGCACGGGCTTGAGCATGGAGCTCGCGTCGATGGAACCCTCGGCAGAACCGGCACCGATGATGGTGTGCATCTCGTCGATAAACAGGATGACGTCATCGGCTTCGGTGGCCTCCTGGATCACGTTCTTGAGGCGCTCCTCAAACTCGCCGCGATACTTGGCACCCGCCACGAGGCCCGGCAGGTCGAGCGTCCAGATATTCTGGTTCATGAGGTTCTCGGGCACGTTGCCGGCTGCAATCTGCTGAGCCAGGCCCTCGACGATGGCCGTCTTGCCCACGCCGGGGTCGCCCAGAATGAGAGGGTTGTTCTTGGTGCGGCGCGAAAGAATTTCCATCATACGCTGGACTTCCTTTTCGCGACCAATTACAGGGTCGAGCTCGCCGTCGCGCGCCTTCTGCGTGAGGTTGGTCGCGAACTGCTTAAGCGTATCGGTGCCACTCCCCTTTTGCTGAGAGGCATCCGAGCCGCTAAAGAACGGCAGGCCCGCACCGGGACGACCAGCACCGGCGCCGGCGAGCGGACGCTTCTTGTCCTGGTCCTTGGCGGTGAGTTTCTCGATAGCCTTTTTGATGGAGGCGGACGACACACCCAGACGCATGAGGATGTCCATGGCCATGCCGTTGCCCTCTTCGACGATGCCAATCAGCAAGTGCTCGGTCGACACGTAGGTCTGGTTGTTCTCACGCGCCACGCGGAATGAACGCTCCATCACGCTGATGACGAGCGGCGTAAAGGCGAGCTTGGCAGCCTCGGTCTCCTCGCTGGGCTCGGGAACCGTGGTCTGGACCTCTTTGAGGGTATCCATGATGTCATCGTAGGAGATATCGAGCGAGCGCAGTGCCTCGGCGGCAATGCCCTCGTCCTCCTTGGCAAGCGCGAGCAGCAGATGCTCGGTACCCACCTTATTTGAATGAAGATCGAGCGCCTCCTGCTTGGCCATGGACATGACCTTGCGCGCGCGATCGGTAAAACGGTCTAACATGCTAGTTCCTCTTAGACGAGCTAGTTTTTTCAAACGCAAAGCGCCGCCCCGCGGCAGCGCTTTGGTCTCTTTACCCATATGGAGTATATGTTAACAGCTGGAGGAATATCTATAAACCCGGCTCACATGAATGCAGGTTATGACCGCATCGCGGGACTCACCGCGCGATGCGCGACGGGCGCCCCGCAAGAGAAACCCTAGACGTCTTTCACCACGTCGGGACTCGTCTCACGCGATGCGCGATAGGCATCGGCCTCCTTGGAGACGCGTTCGAGCAGCTCGGATGTATCGACGCCCTCGACTTGCGCGACCGTTTCCACCGTCTGCATGGCGACCGCCCTCAGGTACGCGCACGCGCTGTCCCCCAGCTGCTCGAGGTCTATCTCCTCGCCGCCCTCCCGGGCAAAGCCGACCGCCATCACAAAGTCCATGATGCCCGAGACCAGAAAGCCCACCGCAAAGCTCGAATCCGCCTTGAGCTCTTCTCCGTCGGGGTGGACGATCTCTCTCACGCGGTCGATGATGATCGTATGGATGCCCTGCACGACCTGCTCGGCGGCACCCGCCCTCATGGTGATGACGATGCGCCGCAGCAGGCAGCGGACGTCGCGCCGGTCGAACGCCGAAAGGTCGCCCTCGCTCGAAAAATGCCAGAGGGCATCGGTGATGAGCTCGTTATCCTGCAGCAGTTGGGCTATGGCGATGGCGACGAGTTCATCGAAATCGTGAAAATAGTAGTAAAACGTTCCGCGATTGCACCGGGCGGCGCGGGTCACCTCGCCAACCGACAGCTCGAAGATGCTGTTGTTCTCGATGAGCTCCCAAAACGCCTCGATGATACGGGTGCGTGCATCGGGCGCATCGGCGTCCTTACGCGGTCTCGCCATGCGCCTCACCGCACCCCTGCGCCTTGGCGTTCATGATGAGCATCTGAAGACGGTTCTCCACGTTGGCGAAGCTCACGTCGGGATCGTAGTCGAGCGGCAGGAACTGCGCCGTGGGATACTGCTCCTTGAGCGCATGGATGAGCCCGCGCCCCACGACATGGTTGGGCAGACACCCGAACGGCTGCAGGATCACGAAGTTGCGGCAGCCGCGCTTGGCGTGCTCGAGGATCTCCGCCGGAATCAGCACGCCCTCGCCCGCATCGAACGTATGGTGCAGGATCTTATCGCTCGCGCGCACGAGCTCGGGCATGCGCGTCGGCGGCTCGTAGAGCGGGCTCGCCGCGCCCAGGCGGTCGCAACGGTCGTGCGCGAGCTCGAACAGGTTGTCCGCCGTGGCGTACCAGGCCTTTTCGGGCAGCGACAGGTCGACGTGGAACTCGCGCGACTGCGCATGCTTGTAGAAATAGGTCTTGCGGATCACGTCGGTCATGCGCGCCTCGATGACCTCGAGCCCGTTGTCCTCGAGGTAGCGCTCGATCTCGTGGTTGGCGCCGAGATGGAAATTGAGCAGGTACTCGCCCACGATGAGAACGGTCGGATGCGGGTTCGAGCGGTCGTACGGAACGGCGTCCATGATCGCAAGCGCGCGTTTGAAGCCCGTCGCCTGGCCTCTCAGCCCGGAGCGCTCCATGCCCTCGATAACCTCATCGAGCGCGCGGTCGAACGCAGCGTCCGCCGCGCCCTTCTCGAGCTCGTAGGGACGGATGCGCCTAAGCATGGCCTCGAGGGTATCGATCATGGGAAGACCGTAGGCGATCTGGATGCTCGGGCCAAGGCCGAGCTTGAAGCCCGGATGCGCATTGTGGGCATCGACGTCGTCGTTGGTGAGCACCGGGACATAGTCGTATCCCGCGTCGTCGAGCGCGCGGCGCAGCAGGGGCATGTAGTGCGTCAGGCGGCAGTCGCCGATATACTTGCCAGTCACCACGGCGACGTCGTGCGGGTCGTACTTACCGCTCTCGAGTGCCGCGAGCGCCTCGCCGATCACGATTTGCGCGGGGAAGCAGATGTCGTTGTGCACATAGCGTTTGCCCAGGCGGATGGCATCCTCGCGCCCGATATCAAGGGCCTCGGCGCGCACGCCCTGATTGCGCATCGCCGCGGTCATGAGCCTGCAGAACGCATGGGAGGTGTTGGGGACCAGCGCGATCTTGTCGTGCCGGTCGCGCTTGGTGTACTTGACCTTATACGGGTCGTCGAGCGGATGGACCGCGTGCACCCGGGCGCCCTCGGCACGCTCCTCCGCGCGACGACGGTTGACCGACTCGATAAACGAACGCACGCGAATGCCCATGGGACCGGCGACGTCGCTCTCATCGAGCTTGATCATCATCGGAACCTTGGAGCCCATCTCGCCCATCATGCGCGCGATCTCGTCGGTGAGATACGCATCGTGGCCGCAGCCGAAGCTGCCCATCTGCACGAGCTCGAGCTCGGGCGTCGATGCGACGATGACCGCGCACGACAGCATGCGCGCATGGTAGTTGTTCACGATGTCGATGCGGCTGTTGGAAAGATCGACGTTGCAGACCCCCGGCACCGCATCGGGCGTCAGCACGGGGATGCCGCGCTCAGAGAAGAGCTTGGGCAGCCCGTGGTTGACCAGCGGGTCGTTGTGGTACGGGCGCGAAGCGATCACCACCGCGTAGCCGCCGTCCTCGCGCACGTTCTCGAGCACCTGCCTGCCGCGCAGCTGCAGCTGGTTCTCAAACGTCTGCTGCGCGCGGTCCGCCTGCTCGGTCGCCTTGGCAACCAGGTCGGCATCGATATCGAAGGTCTCCTTGCACCACGCCTTGAGCTGGCGGTTTCGGTCGCCCTCGTCGTACCAGTGGAACAGCGGCGTATCGAACGGAACGCCGAAACGCTCCTCCGGGTTATCGGAATTGCGCATCACGTAGGGGTATCCCTTTACGACGGCGCACATCCACTCGCTGGTAGAGGCGGTGTTTTCGGTGGGCACCGTCGTGATGATGGGCATGAAGATGCGGTCGACGCCGGCGTCGACGAGATTGCGGATGTGCCCGTGGACGAGCTTGGCCGGGAAGCACACGGTGTCGGATGTGACGTGCGCCAGACCGCGCTCGTACATCGCCTTGGTGCTGCGTCCCGAGACGCGCACCTTAAAGCCGAGCGTGCTGAAGAACGTCGACCAGAACGGCATGGTGTCCCAGAACTCGAGCACACGGGGAATGCCGATCGTGACATCGCGCCCCCCGCAGACGGGAACCGTGGGGCACGACTCGAACAGCAGCTTCTCGCGGTCGACAAAGAGATTGGGGGCAGCCGCGGTCCGGTCGCGCCCCGTGCCGGGTGCCCGTGCCTCGCAAGCACCCTGCGGACGCAGCTCCTCCGCCGCGGTAACCTCGCGCACGAGCTCATCCCATGAGATG
>CABSYH010000106.1:0-6438 GCA_902481965.1 uncultured Collinsella sp. | reverse complement strand
CTCTATTCGTCGGCAGCGTCAGATGTGTATAAGAGACAGCGCGAGCCCGTGCAGGACTCCTCGCCCACCACGACGCCGCCGGCCTTCTCGATGAGGTTGAACAGCTTCCAGTTGGGGACGGCCATGGGCGTACCGGTGTACAGGATGCGCTTGGTGCCCTTGGGCGCCACACCCTCGCCGGCCTCGACACGCTGCTCGCACTCGGCGGCCATCTCGTTGATGGCTCCGGTCAGACGCGGCGTGTCGTCCATAAAGGCGGCCTGAACGGTCAGCAGGCTGTCGAGACCGCTGATGGGCGCCGGGTCGGCAGCGCGCGTGGCAGCGAGGCGCTGCAGGGCGCGACGCTTCTCATTGACGGCGTGGATGGCGGCCTTCAGACGCTCGGGCGTGATCTTGACGCCGCACTCTTCCTCGATCTTGGCGGCGAGCTTCTTGACCTCGGCCTTCCAGGTCACGAGCGTCGACTCGTCGTGCACGTTGGGAATATCCATGACGTACATGTTCTTTTGCGTGGCAAAGAACTCGTAGGCTTTCTTCTTGCCATCGCAGGTGTTCTCGCCTACCACCAGGTCGCTCGACTCGATGTAGGGGCAGACCTCGCCCAGCTTAAAGCCGGCAAAGCTCTTGATGAGCGGGCAGGTGTTGCGCGGCAGATGCTCCTCGACCTTGTCGGTCGCCCAGTCGGCACCCGAACACAGGCCCACGGGGATGCCATCGCAGGCAAGCACGATCTCCTCGGGCACGTACACACAGAACGAACCGACGATCTTGGTGGCCTCGCCGGCCTCCTTCTTGTCGAGCATCTCCTTAATACGGCCGCTGTGGATGTTGGTGGCGACAAAATCCAGGTAGGACGTAGACTTGGGGCGATTGTTCTGCGTCAGGAACATATCACCGTACATCTGGCCCACGGCGCCCAGCAGCATGTCGTGGTCGGCAAGATTCATGCCGAGGCTCTCCCACATCGGATGGAAATCGAATTCTTCAGCCATGACGGTTCCCCTCTCGAACCAAAAATGAATAGCTACGGTATTGCTGCACGGTGGGTGGCGAAAACCCAGCCGTGCTCAAACCCGGAATTTTGGGGAACCCGCTTTGCGGTCGATTATTTAGTTGTGCGTCGTCTCTCCCGGAGCCGTGAACATACCTGCTCATATGCGGCTCCGAGTCATATACAGGGCGCGCGCCGCAACGCGACGAATGTATGTCGTCTGCGGCATGTGCGCACCCTCCTTTACAAGTTGAGGTCAACTATATCAACGGTCGTCGACCATGCGAACACCGTTGACATTCGTACGACAGCGTCGCGTGCCGTAGTTTAATAAATAATTATCTTTATTGATAAGAGTTTGTCATCCTTCATTCGGCGAACGGCAAGACAAAGCCGCCGAGGCCTATATCCCCGACGGCATTACCCGGCGCTATCGACAAACCAAATGGATCCTACTCGCATCGAAGTGCATGCGCAGGTTCTCGCCTGCTTGCGGCAGCTCGTCGACAGGCACGTCCACTTTGTTGACCTTCCACTGCAGACGCGTGGGCGCATCGACACGCGGCACGTCCAGCAGCACCAGCCGCTCAAAGCGCGAATCGCTCACACGGGCCACGTGCAAATCGTAGCTGTTGCGACCGCGCTCCGCGCGATTGTCAACATGGAAGTAGCTCGCACGAATACCGAGGTACGTCACGTTATCGGGAACCTCATGGCCCACGTTAAAGGTCATGCCCCAGTCCAGGGCTTCAACTTCCTGAGGCCCAATCTTGCGCGCCCGGCTTGTGTTCTTGCAGCCCGTCAGACGCAGTGCCGCCAGCGTCTGCGGACGGCGGACCACGTCCTCGACGGAGCCGGTCTCCTCAACATGCCCGTCGTGCATCACGCAGATGCGCTGGCAGAGGCGGCATGCTTCGTCGATGTCGTGGCTCACGTAGAGCACGGTGCGGTTGCACACATCGAACAGGTCGAGCATGTTCTGCTCGAGTGCGCTCTTAAGATAGGAATCGAGCGCGCTCATGGGCTCGTCGAACATAAAAATGCCCGGATGCGCCGCCACCATGCGCGCAAGCGCCACACGTTGCTGCTGACCGCCCGAGAGTCGCGCGGGATAGCGGTCGGCAAAGTCGGCCAGGCCGAAAATGCCCAGATAGCACTCGGCAAGCTTTTTGCGCGCCGCGGCGTCGCCCGCGTCCTTTACGCCGGCACATACGTTATCGGCCACCGTCATGTTGGGAAACAGCTGATAGTTTTGGAACAGCAGGGCGCATTTTCGCTCCTGGGGCGACAGGTTGATGCCCGCGGCCGAATCAAAAAAGGTCGCGCCGTTGACGACGATCTTGCCCTCGTCGGGCGTCTCCACACCGGCAATGCAACGCAGTGTGCAGCTCTTGCCACATCCGGAGGCACCGAGCAGCGCCACACGCTCCTCGCCGGCCTCAAGCTGCATGTCGAGCATAAACCCGGGGTAGTGCTTTTTGATATCCAGAACGAGCGACATGGCTTATCGACCTCCCTTTGCGGCCGTGTCATCGCGCATAAGCTCGGCCAGCGCCTCGCGATCGATACGCAAGGCATCGCCGCCGACTGGGTCGAGCGAATCGGTCTGGCCGCCCAGCTGCTTGGCCTGCTTGCGCTCCGCGCGGGACAGGCCGCGCTCGCGATACTTTTGCGAATACGCCGTGTACATATTGATGAATAGGATGACCAGGAAGCTGAACGCAATTACGACCACGACCCAAAAGAGGGCTACCGATGTGTTGCCGCCCATCCACTCAAAGTAGATGGCGATGGGAATGGTCTGCGTAATACCGGCGTAGTTGCCCGCAAAGAACAGCGTGCAGCCAAACTCGCCCATCGCGCGGGCAAAGGCGAGCACCGTGCCGGCGGCAATAGAAGGCCAGCCAAGCGGCATCATAAGCTTGGTAAAGATGCGACGCTCGGACCATCCCAGCGTGCGCGCCGCATCGAGCATCTGTGTGTCGAGGCTCTCGAAGGCTCCGAGTGCCGTACGATAGACGAGCGGGAACGACACCACCACGGCAGATATCACCGCCGCGGGCCACGTAAAGACGATTGAGATGCCGTGCGCGATAAGCCACTGTCCAACACTGGTCGAGCGACCAAACAGCATAAGCAACAAAAAGCCGCAGACCGTGGGCGGCAGCACCATAGGGATGGTAAAGACCGAGTCGAGCAGGCCCTTGATGCGGCTCGAGGTACCCATAGTCTTCCACGCGGCGAACAGGCCCAGCGCAAAGGAGATCAGCAGGGCAAGGCCGCTCGTTTTTATGGACACCCAAAACGGGCGATAGTCGATATCGCCCAAAAAGGAAGTCAGAGAGGTCAAGGGCCCCTGCTCATCCCGCAACGCGACAGACGATGCCTCTACCATTTGAGCGCTATCAAGCCAACGCGCGCCGCCCTTGGCATCACCCGAGGCTGACGCAATCACCACATAGCGGTCCCCATCCGCACCGCGCTCGTCAAAGCCATAGGTATACCCGCCGGCATCAAACGTTGTTTCCGCCGTGACATACCAAGGAAGATCAACGTCCCCCAGCCGCGCACCTCCCATGCAGTTTGCGCTGTCGAGGTCACAGACGAGGGCCTTGAGACCCGATACGCACTCGTTGTCCTGCGGATCCAATCCATACTTCTCGACCGCCTTGGGCGATATCCACACCACAACGCGATCGGCAGCAGGCGCCACTACAAGGTCCACATCCTCGTCAACGGGAAACCGGTAGCCCTCAGGCTGGCCCTCCATCGCACGAGCGGTCCCCTTGGCCAACCGCTCAAAACCCTCGATCCCATAGGAAAGCCCATGAGCGGTCGCAGCAACCTGGGCCCCGTCCTCAGCGTCCCCAGCAAACGCAAATCCCGGCACCCAGCAAAGCACGAAGGTCAAAGCACAGGCGACAAACATGCGGAATCTATTAAGCACGAAAAGCTCCAAGCGAATACGAGGACGGAGTGAAACACAAAACGATGGAATTATCGCGCCAAGCCGCACTACGCGGAAAGCTCAAAGCCGTACTTGGCCCAAATCTTCTGAGCCTTCTTGTTGGTCAGGCAGAAATCGATGAACGTCTTGGCTTCGTCGGCGTGCTCGGAGCTCTCGGCAACGACACCCGGATACACGATGGGCTTGTGCGAATCCTCGGGGCACACGAAGGCCTCCTCGATGCCGTCGTAGCGGTAGATGTCAGAACTGTAGACAAAACCGGCCACGCAGTCGCCTGTGGACACATAAGCGGCGGCGGTGCCCACCTTATCGGCCAGCGCGACCTTGTCGGCGATTTCGGGAGCATACTCGCCATCGTCGCCCTCGGTGCCGGTATAAAGGCCCACGGAAGCCAGCGCCTGGTTGGCGTACTTGCCGGCAGGAACGGTCTTGGCGTCGCCGATGGCGATCTTACCGTCCAGATTCGCGACGTCAGCGATGGCCTCGATCTTGGTGTCGGAGCCCTCGGCGCGAATGATCACGAGGTCGTTAACGAACATATCCTCACGGGTGTCGGTGTCGACGAGCTCGGCGGTCTCAGCGTCATCCATGGTGCCCTTGGAGGCCGTGATGAGCACGTCGACCGTGGCGCCGGCCTTCATCTGCTCAACGAGGTCGCCGGAGGCCTTAAACTGCGTATCGGCAAAGGTGGTGCCGGTCTGGTCGGTGTAGAGCTCCTGGACCTCGGGCAGGGCCTTCTCGAGGGAGTTGGCGGCAAAGACCTGCAGCTCGACGGTTTCCTTCTTGGAAGAGGCCTTGGCGGAGCCGGCATCGGATCCGGCCGGCTCGGACGTCTTGCTGCCCGAGCAGCCGGCAAGACCAAGGCCGGCAGCGGCGACAGCAGAGAGCGAGACGAATCCGCGGCGAGAAACCAAATCGAACATATTCAACCCTTTCGGACCTTGTGCCCGGGTACCCCACCGCGGGCTTTAATCTGCAACCAGATTATACTTCTGCGCGAATAATGATAGTGAGAAATTATTCTCGCCAGAGAATATAGTTTCGAGTTAGCGTGCACCTCGGCGTCGCTTCGGCAGAAAACAAAGACGGAGCAGCCCGTAAGGTCGCTCCGCCGCAGGTAGTGCGCTTATTTGGCGTGTCCGCCGCCCGCCGTCATCTGGGCCGCATGCTCCAACTGGTCCGCTATGGCCTCCCAGCTTTCGCGGGCGGCCTTCGTGGAACCGGGAAAGTTTACGACAAGTGTATGACCTCGTTGCATGCAAATAGCGCGCGAGAGCATGGCGCGGCGCGTCTTGGTCATGGAGTATGCGCGAATCGCCTCTGCAATACCCGGCACATCGCGGTCGCAGACGGCACGCGTCGCCTCGGGCGTCACATCGCGCATCGAAAGCCCCGTACCGCCGCAGGTGAGCACGACGTTGGCGTGGCACTCATCGGCGGCTTCCACAACGGCATCACCAATCTCGCTGACGTCGTCGCGCACGACCACATGTGAGGCGACCGTCCAGCCCTGTGCCTCGATAAGCTCCTCGAGCGCGGCTCCAGCCTCGTCCTGGGCAAGGTCGCGCGTGTCCGAGCACGTCACGATCGAAATCTTCAACTCCATAGCGATCCTCCTATAGCACCGTTCCCTCAGGCAGGTCGACGCGAACAACGTCCACGACATCTCCCGCCTTGAGCTCGCACGGTCCTTCGTCAATACGCAGCAGGCAGTTGGCCCGCTGCATCGTGCCGAGCAGCGCCGAATTCTGCGTCTTGGCCTCGGTCACCAACAGCTCACCGGTCTCGGGGTCGCGCAAAACCGTGGCACGATCGAAGAAGCGTCGGTCCTGGCGCTTCTTCACGCCGTGTGTGAGCGTCGCCTGCTGCACGGGACGCGCAACCTCGGCAAAACCGCGCATCTTGCGAATCGCCGGACGGGCAAGCATCTCAAAGCCCATATACGCCGCAGCAGGATTGCCTGAAAGCCCTAGGTAGGGCTTACCCCCGAGCAAGCCAAACGTGATGGCCTTGCCCGGACGCATCGAGATGCGATCGAAGAGCACCTCGCCCTCGCGCCGAACGAGCGCCGTCACGCAGTCGTAATCGCCCGCCGAGGCGCCACCGCTCGTAATGACAAAGTCGCACTCCTGCACGGCACGATGCACCAGCTCGGCGATCGCTTGCTCATCATCGGGCGCAATGCCGTAGAATACGGGCTCGGCGCCGGCATCGAGTGCCTCGGCCATCAGCGCCGAGGAGTTGGAATCGCGAATCTGCCCGCGCGCCGGTACCTTACTCGGTGCGACCAGTTCCGTCCCCAGCGAGATAATGCCCACGCGCGGCGCGGCGTGCACCTTCACGCTTGCATACCCGGCGCTTGCCAGCAGACCCGCGCCCGCCGGGGCCACAACCTCTCCAGCACGCATCACGACGTCACCGGCATGGGCCTCCTCGGCGGCAGAGCGAACATTCTCCCCTACCTTGGCAGGTGCCGAGA
>CABSYH010000105.1:0-6461 GCA_902481965.1 uncultured Collinsella sp. | reverse complement strand
GCGTCAGATGTGTATAAGAGACAGCCACGATGCAGCAGGTAGCGGAGAATGCCGTCCGCGAGCAGCTCGACACGCTCTCACTCGACGGCCTGGACATGGGCATGGTCGTCGTCGACCCCAAGACCGGCTACATCAAGTGCATGGTGGGCGGCTACGACTACAACGCCGACGAGAACCACGTAAACCATGCCACGGCCAAGCGTCCCGTCGGCTCCACCTTTAAGGCCTTTACGCTGGCAACTGCCATCCAAAACGGCATGAACCCCAACGTCACCCTCAACTGCAACTCGCCGCTCAAGGCCAAGGGCACCACGACCGAGGTTCAAAACTACGCCAACCATAGCTATGGCAACATCACGCTTAAGCAGGCGACGGCATACTCCTCCAACACCGGCTACATCCAGGTGGCGGAAGCCGTCGGCAACAGCAAGATCATCTCGCTCGTCAAAAAGCTCGGCATCGATCCCGCCAAGGACAACATCGAGGACGTTCCCGTCATGACCCTCGGCACTGGCTCGATCTCGCCGCTCGAGATGGCCGCCGCCTACGCGACGTTTGCCAACGGCGGCTACTATCGCCAGCCGATCGCCATCACCGAGATTGACTCTCGTACCGGTTCGGTGCTGTACCAGCACACGGACAATCCCTCACAGGTGCTTACCGAGGGCGAGGCCGCCGCGGTCACCGATGTTCTGTCCGGCGTCATGCAGGGCGGCGGTACGGGTGCTGCCGGTGCCCTGAGCGTCAACCAGCCCTATGCCGGCAAGACGGGCACCACCGACAACACCACCAACCTGTGGTTCTGCGGCTATACCCCGCAGCTGGCGTGCGCCCTGTGGACCGGCTATTCCGCGGGCGAGATCCCCATCCAAAAATACGGCACGGACCTGCTGGGCGACAGCACCAACCTGCCTGTCTTTAAGCGATTTATGAACACCGTTCTGACCGGTACCGAGCGCGAGGAGTTTGCGACCGGAACGGCGCCCACCTACAAGAACAACAGCGTCTGGAAGTTCTACGGCACCAACAACGCCAAGAAGACGGAAAACGACGACAAGGACAAGGACGAGAACGAGGACGAAGAGGAAACTACCACAACGACTACCACGACGACCACGACCACCGAGACCACGGGCGGCGACACCACCGGCGACACCGGTACGACCGGTGGCTCGACTGGCGGCTCCACTGGTGGTTCGACCGGCGGCGATGGCGGCACGCCTACGCCTACGCCCACTCCCGACCCCTCGCCCACGCCTGACGATACGGTCGGCTAGAAATCATCCAGCCATATGCAACAAGGCCCCCGAGCAGCCTATTGAACTGCTCGGGGGCCTTTTAGTTTGAAGCGACCTGGTGGGCGGTCTTTATACCGGCAAACATAAAGGGGGTACCGACCAACGTCGATACCCCTTACAAGCCACGATGTCAGCGCGCACAGTGCCGAGCGCACGACCCGCACGCCTACTTGCGAGAATTGCTCAGCTTATTGATCAGCGCCTCGAGACGCTCGCCGTCCTCGGCCGTCTGGGCAATAACCAAAATCGTATCGTTGCCGGCAAGCGAGCCAAGCACATCGGGCAACTCTGCCGCATCAACGGCGGCGGCGATGCCGGAAGCCGTGCCAGGATGAGCCTTGATCATAACCAGATTATCGGTGCGCAGAACGCCCGTAACGAGCTCGGAAACCATACGCTGCAGGTGCAGGTCCTCTGCCAGAACATAGATGCCCTCAGGGAGCTTACGCAGCCCCATATCGGCAATATCGCGAGAGACAGTCGCCTGCGTGCAATCAAAGCCCATAGCACGGAGCTCATCGACCAGCACGCGCTGCGTGCGGACGTCCTTATTGCGCACAATATCTCTAATGGCATCCTGGCGCCCATTGCGTTTTTTAGCCATACAAACCCTCTCTCCAAAAGATGGCGGAGACAATCAATTAGTGATTGAATAGTTTAACGCTATTTGAAGGCTTTTGTGTATAAGAACGCATTTCGAAACAATTCTATGCAAATTTGTTTCGAGATGAGCCGTTTAGGCGGTTTTTGCGCCCGTCCGGTTAAGAAAAGCTGCCAGATGCGTACACATCACGCAGCGCGCGGGCTTGGCGCTGGCGATCGGCCCAAACAACAGACCGAGCCCCCGATGGTTATCCTTGAGCGCGGCGACCATCTGACGGGTTCGAGGCGCCTCGAGCATATCACGCATGCGGGCGGAGCGCTCGATTGACGACACCCCATGCGGGCTCAGACACAAATTCTCGATGCAGGCGACCAGTCCGGCAAAGTAGAACTTTTGGCTTGCCAGCTTGAGCCGACCACCGCTATCTGCTTCCGAGAGTGAGTCCGCAAGCTCGTCGAGCGCTCGAGTGTCATCGGATATCCTGGCATACATGGTGGGATCAAAGGCATCTGTAAGCTTAGGTGCCACCGCGTGGAAACAAGCGTCGCCGCAGCCGGACACGAATCGTGCCTGCGAGAGCGCATAAGCCATAAACTCAACCGTAGTACGGTACGCCTTGCCGCGCGACAGGCATGCCTCAAACAGCGGACGGCTATACATCACGCCAGAGGTCTGAGCGACTAGGCCGCCCAAAATCAACTGGGGCAGCCCAGTCACCATAGAAGACTCGTCTTCTATGGCAATAGAGGCAGCATCCAAGACGCGCGAATGACGCTCGCGATGCGCATCGTAGCGATCGAGCGACACCGAGGGGAGCACAATGTCTGCCGCAGTATCGCACGCGATATCGACCATCTTGGAAAGGGCCTGCGGAGCAAACCACTCATCGGCGTTCATAGCGATGATTTGAGAGCCACGCGAGGCAGCAAAACCGGCACGAAGACAAGCACCGCGCTTCGCGTCCTCGACGTCAATCAAATCAATATGGATGTCCCTGTCGGCAGCAACTTGAAGCGAATGGCGCACGCCCGGCGCAACGTCGCGACAAACCACGACAATTTGCAGGTCATAGAGGTCTTGGTTCTGGACACTCTCGAGCGCACGCATCGCATAGCTGGGCGAACCCTCAACAATAAGGATCACCGAAAGTCGCGGATGCGAACCACGTCGAACCAAGTTTTCCGTCCTCTCGACAGCTGTTAATCAACCGTCGTTCATGGTACACCCCAGCAATAAAAGCAACGGGACGTCGGCTGTGCTGCACGCCAAGAACAGATGTTGCACACGCGTAGCTCACACATGGCATACGCCGATAAGGACGCAACGAGCCCTCCCCCTAGTCGAGCACGACGAGCTCGGCGGGATCGTAATCCACGCCCATAAACGTAAGGCCGCAGGCGGGCGCCGTGGGGCCCGCGGCGGTTCGGTCGCAGGCATCAATGACTTCGCGCATCCACTCGGGATCGCGGCGATGCATGCCAATCTCGACAAGGGTGCCCACAATGGTACGCACCATCGAATGTAAAAATGCATTGCCCTCGATGGTAAACGTCAGGATATCCTCGCCAAACGCAACCTCATGGCCAAACTCGGCACGCATCACGCAGCGGTGCGTAGGCTTGCCCACGGCAGAGGCGACCTTGCAAAAGCTCTTAAAGTCCTGCTCGCCCAAAAGTGCGGGACAGGCCGCAGACATGGCCGCGACGTCCAAGGGATAGCGATGCCACCACACGGCACCCCGTGAGAGCACAGGACGCGTGTCGCGGTCGGCAATACGGTACGTATACGTACGGGAACGGGCATCAAAGCGCGCAGAAAAGCCTTTGCGGGCCTTGTAGACCTCGTTAATGGCGATATCTTTGGGCAGCAGCGCGTCCATAGCCCTAAGCCATCTACGGCGCGTCAAAGCAAGCTCAGCGTCCGTTACGGGCACGCTAATATACTGAGCCACCGCATGCACGCCGGCATCGGTACGCCCCGCACACGTCAGATCTATCGGGCGGCGCAGCAGCGTCTCGATAGCGCGGCGCAGCTCGCCCGCAACCGTCGTCTGGCCCGGCTGCTCCGCAAAGCCGCTATAGGACGAGCCATCGTAGGCCACGCGGAAAACGAGCGTGGCATCGAGCTCTGGAATCGAATTGAAATCAGACGGCGCGGTCATGGGCGCTCCCAACAAACAGGCAATGACATTTCGACAAAAAAAGAGGGGTACGCGAACGTACCCCTCGAATATAGCCTATGCAGACAGATTGTCTACTCAGCGGTCTCCTCAGCAGGAGCCTCCTCGGCAGCCTCGACCTTCTTGGGAGCAGCGGCCTTCTTGGGGGCCGGAGCAGCCTTCTTGGCCTTAGGCGTGCAAGGCTCGGTGACGAGCTCCATGATAACGATGGGAGCGTTGTCGCCCTTGCGGTTACCGAGCTTCATGATGCGGGTGTAACCGCCGTTGCGATCCTGCCACATGCCCTGAGCAGCCTTGTCGAAGATCTCGGCAACGAGCTGCTTATCGCCGAGCTTGGCGATAGCCAGACGACGAGAGTGCAGGTCGCCCTTCTTGGCCCAGGTGATGATCGGATCGACGACCGAACGCAGCGCCTTAGCGCGGGTCTCGGTGGTCTTGATGCGGTCGTTCTCGAAGAGAGCCTTAGCAAGGCTCTTCTTCATGGCCTTGGTGTGGCTCGCATCGGTGCCGAGCTTCAGGCCCTTCTTAACGTTGTGACGCATGGTCTAGTTTCTCCTCAAATATGCGAAGCATTAAGCCTTCAGGCTCAGGCCCATGGACTCAAGCTTGTCCTTCACTTCCTCGATCGACTTAACACCGAAGTTACGGATGTTGAGCAGATCGTTCTCCGAGAACTCAACGAGCTGACGGACCGAGTGAATGCTGGCGCGCTTAAGGCAGTTGTAGGAACGGACGGAAAGGTCCAGATCCTCGATCTGCTTGTCCAGCTCAGCGTTGTCGTTGGTGACCTCGGGAGCGAAGATCGAAGCCTCCTCCTCGACCTCGGGGGTCTCGGCAAGGTTCATTAAGGCGGCCATATGCTGGTTGATGATATTGGCAGCCTGGACCACGGCGTCGCGCGGGGCGATGGAGCCGTTGGTCTCGATCTCGAGGACAAGGCGGTCGTAGTCGGTGTGCTGACCGACACGGCAAGCCTCAACGAGCTTGGCGCAACGGGAAACCGGCGAGTACAGCGAGTCGACGTGGATCACACCGATGGGATCGTTGTCGCGCTTGTTGGCCTCGCCAGAAACATAGCCGCGGCCATAGCCGATGCGCATGCTCATGGTGAGATGGCCACCCTCGGTGAGCGTAGCGATGTGCTGCTCGGGGTTGACCAGCTCAAACTCGGACGGAATAAAGAAGTCCGCACCGGTGACCTCGCAGGGGCCGTCAACCGAAATGGTGGCGGTCGCCTCGTCGGTCGTGCCGAGAGCCCTGAAGACAAGACCCTTGACATTCAGGACGATGTCGGTGACATCCTCGACCATGTTAGGGATGGTCATGAACTCGTGCTGCGCACCATCGATCTGAATAGCCTCGACGGCGGCACCCTCGAGCGAGGACAGAAGAACGCGACGAAGGGAGTTACCCAGCGTATCGCCGTAGCCACGCTCGAGCGGCTCGACGGAGACACGAGCAGACGTCTCGTTGATCTCTTCGACCTGAACCTGAGGCCTAATGAATTCTGACATGTATTACCTCCAGCCTCAGCAGCCCGGATGGACTACTTAGAGTAGAGCTCGACGATGAGCTGCTCGTTGATATCACCGCTGATCTGCTCACGCGTCGGCAGAGCGAGCACGTTACCAGACAGCTTCTCGATATCGACCTCGAGCCAGCCAGGGACCTCAAAGCGCTCGGAGGAAATCAGAGCCTCCTTGATGGGGAGGAGGTCACGGAACTTCTCGCCGACAGCGACGACGTCGCCGGCCTTGACGCGGTAGGACGGGATGTCCACGCGCTTGCCGTTCACGGTGAAGTGACCGTGACGGACGGACTGACGAGCCTCTTTGCGGGTGCGGGCGAAGCCAAGACGGAAGACGACGTTGTCGAGGCGAGACTCAAGAATGATCATGAGGTTCTCACCGGTGACGCCGTTCATCTTACGGGCCTTGTTGAAGTAGCCGTGGAACTGCTTCTCCAGAACGCCATAGATGAACTTGACCTTCTGCTTCTCGCGCAGCTGCATGCCGTACTCAGATTCCTTGCGACGGCGCTTGGGCTGACGGATAGATTCCTTCTTGCTGCTGTAACCGAGCTCAGCGGGATCGATCCCGAGCTGACGGCAGCGCTTAAGAACAGGAGTCCTGTCGATTGCCATATTGATACGATCCTTTCAGTTACACGCGGCGACGCTTCTTGGGGCGGCAGCCGTTGTGCGGAATGGGGGTCTTGTCCTGGATGCTCGAGACCTCGAGGCCAGCAGCCTGGAGGGAGCGGATGGCGGTCTCACGACCGGAGCCGGGGCCCTTGACGAAGACGGAAACCTTCTTCATACCGTGCTCCATGGCCTGCTTGGCAGCTGTCTCTTATACACATCTGACGCTGCCGACGAATA
>CABSYH010000104.1:0-6483 GCA_902481965.1 uncultured Collinsella sp. | reverse complement strand
TTGCTCCGGCCGGCTCAAGCGGGTGCCGCTGAATATGTGCGCCCGGACGAGCCGACGGCTTTGTCGAGCTGCAAACATGCACGACATTCAGGTGTCGCCACGAGACCTCGAGCCCCAGCAGGCAAGCTGCCGAAAACGAGCAGAACGTCCAATCGGGGTGGATGATCGCAAGGGCGCGAATAATCTCGCAATGACGCTGCGCCCGGTCGAGCTCATTCCAGCGCGTTTTGCGCGCGAACATTCCCGGCATGGGCGAGACAACCGTGCCGCCGGTGCGCCGAAGGAGCGCTTTTCGGATCGCCGTGCTCGGGGGAATCAGACAGCGCCCCTCTTGTTCGGCTTGAGTGAGCAGTTGGTCGATGAGCTGGTCGTTGCAATGGGTCATGAGCTACCGCCTCCTTTTGGGTAGCAAAAACGTATCAGCTGGAACTTGCCGCTCAGCTGACCAAAAGCTGACCAAAATCTAACCATGCAGATAGATGGCCTGTTTTCGGCGACATTTTTACATCCGAATCGGTGGGCGGTAATCGGCGACCTTGAACGGTAGCGAGTTATGAAGACTGGGTAAGTTTCGAGACGTGTACTTTTTGAAAAAGAGCATTCTATCTGCTGTTTTGTGTTTCTGGATCGCATATTTGAAGGCATGTGATAAGGGCTGCAGGTCGTCGTCTGTGTCGGCGGAAACTATGTCCCGGAATTGACGTTCGGAATGGGACGCGCTTTCCGGAACGCCCCTCAACCGGAAACTGCGTCCCAGATTTCGGCCTCGGAGTGGGATGCCGTTTCCGGATCGGGCCTCAAGCGGAAACTGCGTCCCGGAATCGAGCCTCGGGGTGGGACACGCTTTCCGGATGGCATGTTTGGCGGAAACTACGGCCCAGTTTTTGGCTCCAGAACGGGATACATTTTCCGGAACGGTCCACGTGCGGCGGTGTATCGCCCCTTTTCGTGCGCCGCTTGTCGAATTACGTTATAGCTAGCTATATTATAGGAAGGTATAATATAGCTAGCTATAACGTAAGGGAAGGATGGCCCTATGTTTATCGGAAGAACAGCGGAAATGTCCGAGCTCAATCGACTGTATGGCACGGGCTCCTTTGAGATGCCTGTGATTTACGGCCGCCGTCGTGTGGGTAAAACGCGCCTTATCACAGAGTTCATCCAAGGCAAGAAGGCTATTTACTTTCAAGCTCGTCGTACCAATGCAGAGGCAAACCTGCATGGCTTTAGCCAGGCGATACTTGCGGGCTCTGTTGGTGTTGTTGGCGTGTCGTTTCGTAGTTTTGACGAGGCGTTCGATGCATTGGCCACCATGGCTCGCACGGAACGTTTGATTGTCGTGATTGACGAGTATCCCTATCTCGCCCAATCGAATCCCGAGATCAGCTCGTTGCTGCAAGACAAGATCGACCACTTGTACAAAGAGACCAGGCTCATGCTGATCCTATGCGGCTCGTCTCTTTCGTTTATGGAAGAGCAGGTGTTGGGCTACGAGAGTCCGCTATACGGTAGGCGTACGGCCCAGTTTAAGATCATGCCGCTCGATTTTACGACGACCCTCGGCCTGTGGCATAGCATGGGTCGCGAAGACGCTGCGGTTTGCTATGGCATGACGGGCGGCATTCCTGCATATATCGAGAAAGTCGATCCTGCCGCACCGCTCAAGGACAACATCAAACGTCTTTTTCTTACTCCTACGGGCTATCTCTTTGAGGAGCCGAGTAACCTGCTGTTGCAAGAGTGCCGCAATCCCGAGCAATATGATGCGATCGTGCAAGCAATTGCTCAGGGGCGCTCGAGGATCTCGGAGATTGCGAGCTCTACGGGAATCCCTGCGAGCAACGTAAAGAGCTATGTGGATAAGCTGGCGTCGCTTGGGATTGTCGAGCGCGAGCTGCCCCTAAACGAGACGAGCAATAAGCGAGCCGTGTATCTGCTGAGCGACCAGATGTTTAGGTTCTGGTACAAGTTTGTGCCGCAGAACATTGGGCTGATTCAAAACGATATGGCCGAGATGGCGTATAAGCGCATTGAGCCGCACGTATCGGATTACATGGGTACGGTCTTTGAGCTTATATGCAGGCAATACGTGTACGAACTCGCGCGCGCGGGCCAGCTCGATGTGGTTCCGGCGAGCGTCGGGCGCTGGTGGGGGACGGACAATCGCACGCATACGCAGGAAGAAATCGACTTGATTGTTGACGATGGCGAGGGCGCTGCGCTGTTTGCGGAGTGCAAATGGCGCAATGAACCGGCGGGCGAAGACGTGCTGCAAAAGCTCGTATACCGAAGCGAGCTCTTTAGGCGGCAGCACAAAAGCTATGCGATCTTCTCGAAGCGAGGCTTTACGCAAGGATGTCAGGAAGCTGCGGCGAGCAGGGGAGATGCCAAGCTGATTTCGTTTGCCGAGATGTGCGAGCGGGATAACGCTACTCGGGGGTAAAGCCTGTCCTCGAATGGCTGGAACGGGGCCCCTTCTTTTGTCGTGTTGGCTGTCGGTGGAATGCCAGCGGAAAGCGCGTCCCAGATTTTGGCTCCAGAGTGGGATGCCGTTTCCGGTTGAGGTCTCTGGCGGAAGCTGTATCCCGGAATCGAGCTTCAGAGTGGGACGTGCTTTCCCGTCAGGAGCTCAAGTGGAAACTGCGTCCCGGATTCAAGCCTCGGAATGGGACGTGCTTTCCGGATGGGCTTCAAGTGGAAACTGTGTCCCAGAATCGACATGGCTTCAAGTGGAAAGCGCGTCTTAGAATGCCGCGCCGGCGTTTTTGGCGGTCGTGGTTGGAAAGGGGGAGCATCGCCTACACGCGCGACGACGGCGTGGCGGTGATCCCCATGGCGGCACTTGGGGCGTAGTGGTTTTGCGGGCGTGCCGTGCTTCCTTTACCGAAAATCCATTTGGTAAACCAGATGCTCGCGGATAGAATAAAGTTGACGGCAGCCCAAGTTCTGGAGAGCTGGGAAACGCCGTTGCTTGGTCAAGAGGTCGGTGCCTTAATGGCAGCGACTTGTTATGCTTCGAATGCTGCTTGAGTGCCTCGGAAAGTTCGATAAGCGCCGTGAAGAGCGAGACCAAAGCAACCAAGAGCTCTACGAGCTCTGATGGGCCCGGGATGACCTCTGATTCAAGTCACCGGGCCTCAATCTTTTTCATCCATTTGAATAGAGCGGGCGACTATCTTGGGGCCATCTGCATGGCGCGTGCCTGGCGCGCGTGGCACAGCATCCCATTTTTGTGTCCGCACGGGTGGCTACGCTTACCGCAACGTAGCCATTCGTGGAAAGGACGGATGTCATGGCAACGGATAAGACCGGTTATGTGAGCGTTGGCGCCGAGATAGAGGACGAGGTTATGCCCGACCGCGTGATCTTTAGCATTGGCTTTGGTGGTCGCCGCACCACCAAGGAATCGTGCCTGGAGGATTACAACACCGATCGCGCCCGCGTAGCCGCCGCGCTGGCGCCCTTTGGTTTGGATAGCGAATTAACATGCTGTCGGTACACTTGTTATGCGCAGATGACGCGCAAGAAGGCGACGATTGTGGGCTACAACTACTATGCGTACGGTACGGTTGCCGCGCCTGTCGATTCGACTGACTTTGCTGCTGTGTGGACCGCACTCAATACCTGCGAGTCACATGCCGACATGAGCATTCGATTTGAGTTGGCGGATCAGCGCGCGGCGGAAGACGCCCTGATTGCCCGTGCGGTTGAACGTGCTCGCGGCAACGCGCAGGCACTTGCCGTTGCGGCGGGGTCTATGCTGGGCGGCGTCAAGCATATCTCGTATAACAGTCGGGCGGCGGGCTATGGTCGAACATACTGTGTTGCCGCGTGTGCTCCCGATGGGGCGTCCGGAGGCTCCGAGGAGACGGTGCTGGAGCCAGAGCCTATCGAGGTCGAGTGCTCCGTGGATATGGAATGGTGGCTGGAGTAGGAAGCAGGTGCTGAGCGGCTGAGGGACCGAGGCTTCGCTACCGAAAAAAACCATTTGTTAAACTCAATGTCCGTGGGTAGAATAAGGTCGACGGCAGCCCAAGTTGTGGATAGCTGGGCAGCGCCGTTACTTCGATTAAGGGGTCAATGCCTTAACGGCGTCGACCCCTCTTCTTTTGCTTCGTACGCTGCTTAAGTGCCTCGGAAAGTCCGATAAGCGCCGTGAGGAGCGAGACCAAAGCGGTCAGGAGCTTCACGAAATCAATCAGATCGGTCATGGGCATCACCTCCCGTCGCATGGAGGGCGCTGCCCGGCACATGGAACTGCCGTCAACAACTGCCATTCTATCAAAGCGCGGTCATAAATACGAATATATGTTCGATAATAACAGCAACGTGATTCCCTCGAATAGCAGCCTTTCGTAAGGGCGGCAGAAGACGGCGCTGGGCGATTGGGGCTAGACGCGCAGGTCTTCGTCACCGAAAGCCCGTTTGATTAACCAGCCCTCTGTAGGTACACTGCATATTGATGGGCCCGGGATGACCGCTGATTCAAGTCACCGGGCCTAAATCTTTTTCATGCATTTGAATAGAGCGGGCAACTCTCTTGGGGCCGTCTGCATGGCGTGTGCCAGGCGCATGGTATTGCGCCCCACTTTCATGTCCGTACGGGCGCCTATCCTTACGGCAATGTAGCCGCCTATGTAGCAAGCGGCAGGCAACGGAGAAAGGCCCTAACCGTGTCAGCTGAAAAGACGCCGTGTATCTCGGCTATCGATACGACGAACTTTGCGCGCCAGATCGTGCTGGACTTTGAGTTTGCGCCGGTGCCAAAGCGGCGCCAACGCCGTGGACTGCGCAACGAGATTATCGAGGTCGGCGCCGTCAAGCTCGATTACCACGGCAACGTTATGGGCGAGTTCTCGCAGTTTGTGCAGACGGAATTTACCGAAGGCGTTGCGTTTCCCGTCCGTGAGCTTACAGGGATATCGGCCGTGGACACTGCGATGGCCGATCCGCTCTATGTGGTGATCAAAAGGCTCAGCGATTGGATCGGTCGCTACTCCGCCCAGGTGGTTTGCTGGAGCGGGGCGGACCGTCGACAGCTTTTGACCGAGTGCCAGGCAAAGCGCATCGATCTTTCCGCATTTCCTACGGACTGGGCCGACCTGCAGGCGTTTTACACCTCGATCATGGACGTGGGCAGCCACGGGTGCGTCTCGTTGGGCGACGCGGCGACGTGGTTTGGCATCGAGTTTGACGAGTCGACGGGCCATGCCCACAGCGCCCTAGCCGATGCGCGCGTGACCGCCAAGCTGCTCAAGCAGGTGATGGACGGGGACTATCACGTGAGTCCGCGCGCCCAAGAAGTCCGCCAACGTTGGGGGATGGGCGAGCGGGCCCAGACACGCCTCTCTAGCAAGTGCCCCGAGCTGGGCGACCTGCTGCTGAAGCTGAAGGCGGCGGGAAGGTAGGGGCGTTAGCTGTCTGCATGGCGCGTGCCTGTCGCGTATCGTTACTCTTCCTGCTGCTTGGCAGGCAAGATGTAGACGTTCTCGGCGTCCACGGCGATCTGCGCGGGGCGGTTGTAGAGGGTGTCGATCTCCTTTACGCTCTGCTTGAACGGCGTGACGTCGGGCGTCTTTGCCTGATGGAGCTTTTCGAGGAGTTTCTCGGATTGCTTGTCGTTGAACTTTCCGATGCTCTCTCCTGCGCCTTCGAGCGCCTCGTCGATGAGTGTATGGTCGCCCACGGGGGTCTTTGCGATGGCGTGACCGAGCAATTTGCCCGCGGACGCGATACCGCCCAGCAGTGCCGCATCGACGGTGTCGACAGCCCCCGCTTCGAGTGCGTTGTAGCAGTCGGTGTAGAGCTCGCGGTACGCGATCGAATCAGCCTCGATCTTCGCAGTGGCGTCCGCGAGCTTTGCGGGCTCGAAGTTCTGGGCGAGCATGGGTTCGAGGAACAGCGAGAACGCGTGGATGTAGGTGGCGAGCTGGCAGTCTTTGAGGTAGTCGAGCACCTTGTCGAGGCGTCTGCCCAAGCCGTCTCGCACCTCGATGAACCCTTTCTTTTTCAGATCCGCCTGTGCCTGCGAGCGGAAGAGTTCCATGTCCTGCGCGGACGACTGCTTGATGTCGAGCACCTTCATATGGGCGTTTGCCATGTAGGTGGCGTTGCCGTAGTTGAGGCCGTAACCGTTGAGGATGTCTGCGAGCGTCTTGAGGTTGCCACGCATGTTGGCCTTGTCGCGCTGACGCATGTACTCGAACATTTCGTCGACGGACTCCTGGATGGAGTCGAGCTTTTGGTTTATCTGCGCGATTGCGGCTGCCATGAATAGCGATGTTGGATCGTAAAGCACCTGCGTGACGCTCGTGGCGATGTCGCCCTCGACTACGTGGAAGCGCGCCTGCCCAAGGCCCTTGGCGGCGTCGCGGTAGCCCCCTGTGAGACCGCTGCCGTCCTTGAACGTGTTGAGTTTCGACGGATCGAGCGGGTTACCATCTGTCTCTTATACACATCTGACGCTGCCGACGAATAGAGAGG
>CABSYH010000103.1:0-6512 GCA_902481965.1 uncultured Collinsella sp. | reverse complement strand
CGAGATTCCTCTACGTCTCGTGGGCTCGGAGATGTGTATAAGAGACAGGTGCGCTGGGTCGACGCCGAAGGTATCGCACGCGCCAACCTGATTGACGCCACGCCCATCGGCGCCAACGTGCGCTCGACGGTAGCGACCTATGCCGACATCCATGATGAGTTGCGCCGCGCCTTCGCCCGTACGTCCGAGGCCAAGGCAGCCGGCTACAAGGCAGGTGCCTTTAGCTACAACACCGGTGCCTTGCGCTGCCCCACGTGCGATGGCACGGGCTCGATATCGCTCGACGTGCAGTTTTTGCCCGACGTCGAGATCGTCTGCCCGGCATGCCGCGGCTCACGTTATGCAGACGCGGCTTCGCATATCCATCGCGAGGGCAAGGACGGGAGCCTGCTTACGCTGCCGCAGCTCATGGACATGAGTGTGGACGAGGCTCTCGACGCCACGCTGGGGCTCAAAAAGGTGCAGGCGCGCTTGCAGACCTTGCACGACCTGGGCCTGGGTTATCTCACGCTCGGTGAGCCCACGCCGGCGCTCTCGGGCGGCGAGGCGCAGCGTCTTAAGCTTGCGAGCGAGATGGGCCGCGTACAGGACGATGCCGTATTCGTATTCGACGAGCCCACGATTGGCCTGCATCCGCTCGATGTTCAGGTGTTGCTGAGCGTGTTCGACGGCCTCGTTGCCAAGGGCGCCACAGTCATCGTGATCGAACACGATCTCGACCTTATCCGTAACGCCGATTACGTGATCGACATGGGCCCGGGCGGTGGTGGCGCCGGCGGGCAAATCGTCTGCGCCGGTACGCCGGGCGACATCGCAGCCTGCTCCGCAAGTATCACCGGCCGCTACCTATAACCGAATGTGACAAAGGGGCTGTCCCTTTGTCACATTCCGGCAAAGACTGTCGGCATCACGGTTTTCTGTTTCGGTTAATTCTGGTTAAAAGCTGTTAATTTCAGTTAAAAGCAGTTAATTCTGGTTAAAAACAGTTAATCACAGTTAAAGGCGAGCGCGTTGTCGGCACGGCGCTTGAATAGCTTGTGCCTGAGGGCCAAAATGGCCTCAGCCCATTCGCGGAATTTGCACGCCCTATAGTGAGTGGGCTCTCGTTTGAGCCGATGCTGCCAGGAGGCGGCCGATAGGGGCAATTATGGACAATCGAATCTTTGGGTATGCGCGTGTCTCATCTGCGGATCAGAACTTGGACCGCCAGTTAGACGCATTGGGAAGGTTTCCCGTTCAACGGGACCAGATTTACGCTGACAAGGCAAGCGGTAAGGACTTTAAGCGTCCTCAGTACCAGCGGCTTCTTCGCAGGTTGCGCGAGGGCGACGTTCTCGTGATCAAAAGTATCGATCGTTTGGGTCGTAATTATCGTGAAGTCCTCGATGAATGGCGACGCATCACGGTGGATAGGCATGCTGCCATCGTGGTGCTTGATATGCCTCTGCTCGATACACGCGAGCAACTCGACGGCATCACGGGAACATTCATGGCGGACCTTGTCCTCCAGATCTTGAGCTACGTGGCGCAGCTGGAGCGTGAAAACATCAAGCAGCGCCAGGCGGAGGGTATCGCATCGGCGCGTCTGCGGGGTGTGAGATTTGGAAGGCCGGCGCTCGAACGCCCGGATAGCTATAGCGATGTCATCAAATCATTCGAAGGAGGTGAGGTTACGAGGCAAGAGGCCGCAACGCTACTGAACGTCAGCACATCGACATTCGATCGTTGGAGGCGGGCGGACACGACCGGTTTTGACCGTTCGCCGTCCGTCCGTCCTCTTTAGCTAGACATTTTGACGAGGGGAGTTTATTGTACAGAGCTCACTCCTTCCCTCGATGTTTATCCAGTTCACGCCCTTGAACCAAATAGTGCCACCGCGTTGCCAATTCGTCTGCTTTTTGGCGAGGGGCTATAAGTCTTAACGTCAATCGAAGGGAAATAGTCGTGAAACGAAATGCTACTAAAAAGCAGCCTATGATGGGCTTGCTTGTCCTACTTATCTGTTCTCTAGGATTCATCTCGGCCTGTTCACAGAATGATGCAAACGCTGCAAAGTCGAAATATGTCGACGATAAGGCGATGAATGTTATCGCCGCCGGGTTTGAGAGAAGGTCCGACGTCATTGAATCTAATGCAAACGATGATGATCCTCATTCAACCGAGAATATCCAGGAAGCTATTGAGGCCGAAATCAAGAACGACAAGGAACTCAAGAACGCTAGGTTTAAGGATTCCAAGATGCAACAGGACGTAATCACGTATCTGAATCTGCTTGATGACCAGCTTAAAGTGACCGAGGATTACTCACAATCGTCTTCGGATTATTACGAAGAGTGGAATAAGGTCTACGATAAGCGGTCTGCGCAGCTCAAAAAGCTTGTTGATAATTACGGGCTGGAAGTCGGGGAGAAATACAAGGATGATTTCAACGACTTAATTAAGAATGGAAAGTCCGTAGCAGAGAAGACCCGCTATGAGGATGCCATCAACAGTTTGATTCAGGGAGCAAATTTCGAAAAATCGGATGACGGTTACGGCCTGTATACGTATACGGCGGTAGTTGAGAACACCTCTGGTATATCGTTCTCTAACGTCAGCCTGACACTTGCTCTCTATGATGCAGATGACATCAAAGCGGAGGAGACCTATGCGGACACTTCTTCGTGGGCGCCGGGTGAGAAAGTCAAGTTCGAGGCAATGTCCGATGTTGACGCTGCGCGCGTTGTCGCATCTGTTTCCAGCTACGATGTAAATAAATAAGTTCTGCACGGAAGGGGCGGGTTAATCGGCAATGAATGGTTGACCTGCCCGTTTTATGCCAATTATTGAACAACAAGTGCCGCGAACGAATGTGTATTATATCGGATTGCAAACAACTGCCCTCGTCTAAAGACATGCTGAAAACGACAATTAAGGCATGAGGTATAACCCACGGCAGTTTCTTAAATAACAGGGATTTTGAAAGGAATAGGGGATGGATGAGATAGAGGAAGGCATGGGGGCGCTGAAAGCGAAACTCGGGAGAATCCTGACAAAGCCCAAGGTATTCTTTGCGGGCCTGGCGCTTGGTGGAGTGATTGTGGCTGTACTTTTCATTACCATCTTTAATAACGGCAAAGCTGCGGGCGCGAAAGAAACGACCCCCAATACGCTTTCCCCGTCGGTCGTGTTTGAACGCATCGCTTCCCAGAACGAGATGGTTTCTGCATCGCAGAACTATGCGATTGTCGATAAGGTGACGGATACCAAGAGGTTCTTCGATTGGTTTGATATCCCGTTTACGGAAAACAGCTTTTGGTACCGCTATGTGGGAACCATTAAGGCGGGTGTGAATCTCGAGACGGCAGAGATACATACAAACAAGAAAAAGCTGACCATTGCGATGGATGAGCCTTATGTAATTTCGAACACGCCGGATATGAATAAGTCGGGTGCTCTCGAGGAACGCAACAACATCCTCAATCCCATTGAGGTCAAAGACGTCACGGCGTTTGAAGCGCAGTGCAAGGAGCGGAGTGAAAGCGAGGCCATCAAGGATGGCAAGCTGCTCGAAGAGGCTCGAGTGAACGCCGAAGCAAATATCCGTGCGATGTTCAACTCGGCATTTGGCGATGAATATACGGTTGATTTCGACTATCGGAAATAGGAGGTCACTATGGAGGATAAAGACGATCTAGCTGTTGTCGAAAGGGAGGAGCTGTCGCGACATAAGCAGAGTTTTGATATCCGTAAGGCCGCTGCCGGGTTGGTTGATGGCGCCGGAAGCGCGATGGCGGGCGCGGTTGCAACCGTACAGAAAGTTGCCGATGGCACAATGCGTGCTGCAATTCCGATGGTCGATGACGCCTTGGCGGCTATTGCTGATGCGGCCGATGGTGCAGCAGGTGCTGCTGCGGATATTGGTGACGCCGTCAACGATTGGGCATACCAGCAACAGCTCAATAGGTACAGGCCTGTAACCAAAGAGATCTATCAGAGCCCTTCATTCCATTTGCCGAACATGATTCGAATTGTTGACGGAAATGAGCGTCGGGGCATCGATGTCTGTAGGGATGCTATTGGTTGGTTGGATACTGTTAAGGGCACGCAGATTTTCAATTTGTACCGCGAGGCAATTGGGGATAGCGAGCTGTCTTTCTACCCTAAACCATCTCTTTATTCCACATATTACATAGATGCTTTTGATCGGTCTCGCTTTGTTGATCTAGACTCCTATTTCGCAACCATGCAACAAGACAAGATGGCCGAGTTGAGACGGATTGCGTTCATGCTTGGCGCGAAGCGCTGCAAGTTGGAGGTGACGGAGTACGAGGAAACTCGGAGAGGCCACCAGGTTAAGGGGAATGCCAAAGCGGGAAAGAAGGGCTCGGCTCGAATCAACGGCTCTTTGAGCGATTTAACGAGAAATGAGAAGAAAATCCTGTTTACACAGGAATTCGAGGGAGACATGGTTCCACAGCGCCCTGAACTCCATTGGTATGCCCATGACTCTGACATTCTCTTGTTAATCGAAACGAGATGCGGTGGAGAGGATAAAAACAAGGCGAAGAGTTATCGGGTTGAATTGAAAAGCGAGACGACCATGACCATGTCCGTATCGCTTGCTATGGCTATCGATGAGGCATGCAGCAAGCTGAACATAAGGGCGAATTCGAGCCTGACAAGCCAAGCTAAGCGAGAACTTCGGCAGTCGTTTGTATTTGAAGTTGAATTCTGACGTGAATTGTCAGCAGCCAAATGCGGCAAAGGGTCTGTCCCTTTGCCGCATTTGATGTCAAAACCATTTTGTCGAGGACTAGAGAGTTTGAAAGTCTACCATTTCTACCCCGTCCCCTAATGGCAGGTTTTACATGCCGGCAAAGCCTGTTTGGCGCAGGGCTTCGTAGAGGACGATGGCGGCGCTGTTGGAGAGGTTGAGGGCGCTGATGCGGTAGTCGTCCAGGTTGACGAAGTTACCGCAGATATCCTGCTGAAGGATGGCTTCGTGGCTGTCCTCGGTATGCCCCAGCGATTCCTCGTGGGCTTCCCAAGCCTCGGCGTTATCGAGTGAGTCGCAATCGCGCAGCATCGGGATGCGCTCGCAGCACGTGGGCGCTGCAGCGAGTAGCTCCTCGGGAATGCCCGAGCTCTCGCTGCCAAAGACCAAATAGTCACCGTCGCGGTAGGTGCTTTGCGCATAGGTGCGGCGTGCCTTTTTGGTCAGCAGATGCAGGCGGCCATCGGCGGGGGAGAGGCCGTTGCGCGCAAGGAAATCCTCCCAGCCGGCATAGGTCGTCACATCCAAGTTTTGCCAGTAGCCCAGGCCGGCGCGACGTACCGTCTTGTCGTCGAGCGAAAAGCCCAGCGGCTCCACCAGATGCAGGCGGGCGCCGGTGACCACGCAGGTACGGCCGATATTGCCCGTATTGGCCGGAATCTCGGGCGCATACAGCACAATGTTGAACATGAATCTCCTTGACTTAGAACGAAAAACCACCACGAAGGGGACAGGCACCTTCGTGGTGGTTTGGCGGTTACGTGGGCGGAAAATGCCCGCTTGGATAAACCTAGGCGCGGTGCCAGTCGGTCAGGCAGGCATCGAGGGAGGCGATGAGCGCATCCTTGTCCATGTGACGGCCGATGATGCACAGGCTCGTCATGCGGTCGCCCGTCTCGTCGTCCCAAATCTGCATGATCTCGGGGTTCTCGTCGATGATCTTCTGCTTCTCGCCCTCGGGCGCAGAGTCGACAAACAGGCCGTTCTCCATCAGGCGCATCTGGTGGCCGGCCTGCTCAAACATGTAGCACATGTCCGGATTGCCGGTCTGCCACAGCGGACCCTTGACGCGGATGACCTCGTCGGGCCACTCCTGCTCAACAAAATCGGTGAACTTCTGCAGGTCAAACGGCTTGCGGCGCGAGTACACAAAGGTCTCGATGTCGTACTCGAGTACCTCGGGGTCGTCGTGCTCCTCGGGATGCTCCATGGCCTCGATCCAAGCGGCGGAGTTGTAGGCGCGCATAAAGTCGAAGCGGTCGGTATCGAGCAGCTCCTCCATGGGGACCTCGCCGTTTTGGGCCTCGACGATCACGGCGTCTTTCTGCAGGCTGCGCACGATGGCCTTGAGCTCAGCGATCTGCTCAGGGCTCACGGTATCGGTCTTGTTGAGGATCAGCGTGGAGCAGAACTCGATCTGCTGGATGAGCAGGCTCTCGATGTCGTCCTCGTCGATATCCTCTGCCAGCAGGTCGCGACCGCCGTTGAACTCGTCGTACATGCGGGCGCAGTCGACCACGGCCACGATGTTGTCGAGCGCGAGCTTGGGCTCGCCGCCCACCTTGGCCTCGTCGCAGAAGCTCGAGATGGTGTAGGCGATGGGGATAGGTTCGCAAATACCCGATGCCTCGATGATGATGTAATCGAACTTGCCCGAATCGGCGATGCCCTGCAGCTGGTTGGCCAGGTCATCCGAAAGCGTGCAGCAGATGCAGCCGTTGGTGAGCGGGATGAGGTCGTCGGTCTCGGAAAGGCC
>CABSYH010000102.1:0-6518 GCA_902481965.1 uncultured Collinsella sp. | reverse complement strand
ACCTACGTGAAGACCCAGTTCGACTACTTCACGGGCGAACTCAAGGTCGTCGAGACCATCCCCTACTCCGATGGTCCCCGCGCCGCCGTCAACTGCTACGGCGCCGACGACGTCCGCGAGGGCGTTGCCATCATGTGGCACGAGAACGTCGACATCTCGATCACCGGTAACTCCACCAACCCCACGCGCTTCCAGCACCCCGTCGCTGGCACCTACAAGAAGGAGCGCCTCGAGGCTGGCAAGAAGTACTTCTCCGTCGCTTCTGGTGGCGGCACTGGTCGTACCCTGCACCCGGACAACATGGGCGCCGGCCCTGCCTCTTACGGCATGACCGACACCATGGGCCGTATGCACTCCGACGCCCAGTTCGCCGGTTCTTCCTCCGTGCCTGCGCACGTTGACATGATGGGTCTCATCGGCATGGGCAACAACCCCATGGTCGGTGCCACCGTCGCCTGCGCTGTCGCCGTCGAGGAGGCCCTCAAGGCCTAATCGCGCCCGCGCGATGCTCATATAGTTGAGCTTTGGAGCCGCTACCCACCCAGGTAGCGGCTCTTTTTGTTTGCGCTGTCGCAGGGTAGCTAATGCCGATATATCAGTTGGGGCGAAATACAAGATGTGATGAGATGGAGCGTCAGAGCGTCCATGACGCCCACCTGCCATATTTGCCCTTTACCGATTTGCCGAGTCTTTGCGGCCCCATTGCCGATCACCCGTGCGACAATGCGCCGGACGAGAAAGGAATCCGATGGAATCGACTGATGTACTGGTAATTGGATCTGGCATTGCGGGCCTTTGTGCCGCCATCGAAGCGGCACGCACGGGTGCAACCGTCACTGTGGCAAGCGCCGGCAAGACCATGAGTGGATCGAGCTTCTTCCCGGGTACCTGGGGCCTCGGCCTCATCGGTCCCGTCGACGAAGACGACGAGCAGGACCTCATCGACACCATCCTGGCCGTCGGCGGCGGTGTCGCCGACCCCGAACTCGTCCAAGCGTTCGTCCACGGCATTCCCCAAGCGATTGACTGGCTCGAGCAAGACCTGGGCGTTGAGCTCCAGCGTCCGCAAAGCGCCAAGAGTGCTCAACAAAAGCAATTTATCCCCTGCTTTGACCACAAGACGCGCATGTGGCGCGGCCTCACCCGCAAGCCCCTTGAGGACGCTCTGACGACCTGGATCGAGTCGCTCGGCATTCGCCTGCTCCCCCGCCATGAGCTTATCGACCTTGTTGAGGACACGAACGGCAGAATAAGCGGAACCGTACTCTACGACCTTACCGAAAATCGAATCGTGCCCTTTGCTGCCAAGGCCACGATCATCGCAGCCGGTGGCACAGGCGGCCTGTTCGAGCGCAGCCTTACGTCGGCTGATGTGCTCAGCTCCTCGCAGGCCATCGCACTGGCGCACGGCGCAACACTTACTAATATAGAGTTCATGCAGATGATGCCCGGCTTCATCGAGCCCAGGCGTAACTTGGTCTTCAACGAGAAAACCTGGCGCTACGTGCATGTAGACCAGCCGGTAGATATTGCCGACGACAAGCTGAACGACCTGCTCGAGCAGCGCTCTGGATATGGTCCCTTCACGTCACGCTTGGCCTCCCGCGCTATCGATCTCGTCATCGATCAGGCAGGTGTCGAAGGCCTGGCACTCCACTACGACTTCCCCCGCGAGGATGTCCCAGAGTTTGTGCAGACCTTTGCCACCTGGCTGCAAGACGAGCACGGCATCGCCCCGACTGACGAGATGCGCGTTGCGATGTATGCCCACGCCGCTAACGGCGGCATCAAGATCGATAAGACCGCGCACACGGGCGTTGAGGGCCTCTACGCTTGCGGCGAGGCGACAGGCGGCATGCACGGCGCCGACCGCATTGGTGGCTTGTCAAGCGCCAACGGCATCGTATTCGGACGTATCGCGGGCGCATCGGCAGCCCTCACAGCGCAGAAAGAGCCTGAGGCGGCCCTGAAGGCGGATATCACCCTCCCCCAGTACGGCATTGCCACAACAGATGCCGAACGCCTGACACACAGCCTTAGGCACACGATGAGCACCTTTTGCATGATCAACAGGACCGAAACAGGCCTATCCGAGGCCCTGCAACAGCTTGAAAGCCTGCAAGACAAGGCCATGGCGCTGAGCAATCCGCATGCCGATGACAGCGAGATCGCAGCCCTCGCCCGCCTACAGTCGCAGATTCGACTAGCACAGGAAATGGTCAAAGCCATGCGCAAGCGAACTGAAAGCTTAGGTTCGCACTATCGAGCAGACTAAATCGATTCTCACTTTGAGTTTGATCACAACTTCTCAACATGCATCGAGCCCCGTAAGCATGATTCCCCTAAGGAGAACACGCCTACGGGGCTTTAGCCGTGTTTTCCCTAAGGGAATCACGGTACAGATTACTCAGCTCCGCGCCCCGACGGGTTCGACCCCATGTGAGGTTAACAAAAAAGCGACCAGCCTAAGCCAGTCGCTTTAACAATCTTTGGGTGGGCCGTCAGGGGGTCGAACCCTGGACCTTGGGATTAAGAGTCCCCTGCTCTACCAACTGAGCTAACGACCCGATATCAACACGAAGCAAGAACTGGGGTGGGTAAAGGGACTCGAACCCTCGACCTACGGGACCACAACCCGTCGCTCTAGCCAACTGAGCTACACCCACCGTGTCCTATGCGCTTCGCGCTCGACTATTATTGCAAGGAACGCCACGTGATGCAACCCCCAATTTTCAAGAATTTTGAAAAGAGTTTTTTCGGATCCATTTCGAGCATTTCCCACCGGTTTCATAGGAGTAAACTTGCCCCACTGCAAATGCTCGAAAGGACAAGCATGAAAGAACTCTCCAACCGCACGGCGACATTTACCGATTCGGTCATCCGCCGCATGACGCGCATCTCCAATAAGTACGGCGCCGTCAACCTCTCGCAGGGCTTCCCTGACTTCGATCCTCCGGCGCAGCTGCTCAATAGCCTGGGCACCATCGCCACCGACCCCAAGCCGCTCTACCATCAGTACTCCATCACCTGGGGCTCCCTGGCCATGCGCGAGGCGCTTGCTGCCAAGCAGGAGCATTTTATGGGCATGCCGATCAACCCCAATGAGAACATCGTGATCACCTGCGGCTCAACTGAGGCCATGATGGCCGCCATGATGACGGTCACAAACCCCGGAGACAAGGTCGTCATCTTCTCGCCGTTCTACGAGAACTACGGCGCTGACACCATTCTCTCGGGTGCCGAGCCCATCTATGTGCCGCTCAACCCGCCCACATTCGACTTTGACCGCGAGACGCTCGAGGCAGCCTTCCGCGACAACGACCCCAAGGCCATCGTCCTGTGCAACCCTTCCAACCCTTGCGGCAAGGTCTTTACGCGCGAGGAGCTCACCTTCATCGCCGACCTCTGCAAAAAGTACGACGCCTACTGCATTACCGACGAGGTATACGAGCACATCGTCTATGCGCCCCACGAGCACGTCTATATGGCCACGCTGCCCGGCATGTTCGAGCGAACCATCAGCTGCAGCTCGCTGTCTAAGACGTACTCCATCACCGGTTGGCGCTTGGGCTACACCATCGCCCCGGCCCAGATCACCGAGCGTATCAAGAAGGTCCACGACTTTCTCACCGTGGGTGCCGCCGCTCCCCTGCAGGAAGCCGTTGTCACCGCCCTCAACTTCGACGACAGCTATTACGATGAGGTCCTCGACCTCTACACCGCCAAACGCGACCTGTTCTGCCAGGGGCTCGATAGCATCGGTCTTGAGCATAACGTGCCGCAGGGCGCCTACTACGTCATGATGGACATCTCTGAGTTTGGCTATGACAGCGACCTCGAATTCTGCGAGGACCTCGCATCCAAGGTGGGCGTGGGCGCCGTGCCCGGCTCGAGCTTCTTCCGCGAGCCCGTCAACCATCTGATTCGTTTCCACTTTGCCAAGCGAGACGAGACGCTTAACGCGGCGCTGGAGAACCTCAAGTCGTTACGTGATAAAATCAAGCCGCGCGGGTAAGGACGGCCCGGCAACTAAAGCAACCAAAGAAGCCTCGCACCGCCCGCCGCGTTGCGAGGCTTCTTTTTATAGCGCTTTCTTAAATGGTTTAGAGCTCTATACTTTAGTCACGGAGCAACTCGTCCCAGAGAGAGGAATACTATGGCAGAACAGCAGCTTATCGGAGCGCTCGAGGCTGGCGGCACCAAGATGGTCTGCGCCACGGGCTATGCAGACGGTACGGTCCTGGAGCGCGAGCAGATCGCGACCACGACCCCGCAGGAGACCGTCGAGGCCGTCAACGCGTGGTTTGCGAACAAGGGCATCGCCGCGCTGGGCATCGGCGCCTTTGGCCCCACCGCAGTCAACCCTGCCTCGCCCCAATACGGCAAGATCCTGGAGACGCCCAAAACGGCATGGCGCTACTTTGATCTGCTGGGCACCATCCAAAACGAGCTCAATATTCCCTGCGGCTACGACACCGACGTCAACGTCGCCTGCCTGGGCGAGGTCACCTTTGGTTGCGCCCAGGGCCTCACTGACGTTGTGTATCTGACCATCGGCACCGGCGTGGGCGCCGGCGTGCTCTCGGGCGGTAAGCTCGTGCACGGCATGATGCATCCCGAGGCTGGCCACATCCTGGTCACGCGCGACCCGCGCGACACCATTGGCGAGCACAGCGCCTGCCCCTTCCACGACAACTGCCTAGAGGGCCTCATTGCCGGCCCCGGCGTTAAAAAGCGCTGGGATGGCAAGAGCGCCGGAGACATGGCCGATGACCCGGAGGCCATGGACCTGCTCGCCGGCTATCTGGCACAGGCACTCATGACCTACACGCTGTGCTACGCGCCGCAAAAGATCATCATCGGCGGCGGCGTGGCCGACCACACCCCCATCGTGCCGCTCGCACGCAAGAAGTGCGCCGAGATGCTCAACGGCTATATCGTCACGCCCGAGGTCAACGACATCGATACCTACATTGTCAACAACAGCCTCGAGGGCAAGCAGGGCATCATGGGCTGCCTGGCCCTGGGCGCACAGGCGCTTCAGTAGCAGACGCACCCACAGGGCGTGGCGCGCCCGGCAAATCCGACCTACGGAACGACGTCACCACGCCTCATATAAGCCCTCAAATAAAAAAGGCCGCCTAGGACCAAACAATACGTCCTAGGCGGCCTTTTTGGCGCACATCAGCGACCGTAAGAGATATCGGAGCACAACGCCCGTTGCCGCTCCACAGCAGTCGATCATCACATCGGTGATCATGCCGGCGCGTCCCGGCACAAAGAGCTGAATCGTCTCGTCGATTGAGGGAATCAACAGCAGGAACACCGCCGTGGGCAGCAGCACGTCAAAGGTGCGCCGGCCCTCAAAATCAAAGGCGTGCGTTGCCAAGATGCCGAGCACCATATACTCGGTAAAATGCGCGCATTTGCGAACAACAAAGTTGGTCACCCATTCATATGGAAGTCCCACGCTGTGCAGGAAACCGCGGATAGCTTCCATGACCGTTAGGCTCAGCGAGCCTGACCCCGAGCCGGGAACCAGCGAATTGCCCCAGATCAAGAGCGCCATCAGGCAGGTTACAACCGCCCATTTTCGATTGATCTTAGCCATGCAGAAGTTATGCCTCCGCGCGGAGCGGCGCGAAGCTGGCGGTACCGCCCTCGATAACGCTCAGATAGGCACGGCCCGTACGCTTGGCAGTTGAGGACTGCAGGCGCTCGATCTCTTCCTCGAGGATCTGATTGACGCGCTCGTGACGACGGTTTTCCATAATGCCGACGGCAATAGCCTCGGCCCGCTCGATGCTCTCGCGCGAGATACGGGCAGTATCCTCGGGGAACACAGCACTGTGACGGCCGACATAGGCGGGGGCAGCAGGCTGAGGGGCAGCGACGGGAGCGGGGGCTGCAACAGGAGCAGGCTCGTCAATCTCATCCAGAATCGCGGTGGCGGCGGCCCACATGCCCTCGTGGCCCGAGTAATCGGCCATGGGAACATCAACCTCGAGCGAGGCGTCCGGAAGGTCGCCGGTGTCGATGCGATCTTGGGCATCAATCGATGCGGTGATGGCTGCAGGCTCATCGAGGTCATCGAGATCGATGTCCACGGCACCGGAGATGATAGGCATGCTGGCGAGGTTTGCATTGTACGGCGCAGCCTCAGCCGCCTGCTGCTGGGCAGGAGCGCCCCACAACGAGCTTTCGGCGGCACGGCGGGCGGCAACGGCCTCCTCGTCCGCAGTCATGGCTTCATCAACGTACGAATTGTCGGCAGAAGCGTTCGCGTCCGCCGAGGTAGCGTTGTAGGCGTTATTGGCTGCCGCGTTGGCGACGAGCGCCACGAAAGCCGCCGTGCTGCCCGCAGGGGCGGCCTGGGAACCAGACACGGCGCGTGCCGCGGCGGCGATGTCGTCGCGATTGAAGGAGCCAGTCTGCCCGCCGTTGGTGAGCTCGTCGATGGCGACTTGATACTGTCTCTTATACACATCTCCGAGCCCACGAGACGTAGAGGAATCTCG
>CABSYH010000101.1:0-6534 GCA_902481965.1 uncultured Collinsella sp. | reverse complement strand
ATCGAAGGCGATTCCGAGGCGGAGCTGCGCGAGGCGTTCGTAAAGCTCTACGACCGTTGCCTGCGGGATCTAAACTGTGGTGACGAGTCCTCGTACATCTTTAAGCACCACATTTCTCGCATCGAGCAGCAGCTTTCCTACTACGATCGCGCCTATGCCTGGCAGGACGATAAAGATCAGACCGTAGTGGATTACATTTCGAGCATGACGGATGGCTACTTCTGCGAGCTCACGAGTAAGTTGTTCCCGGGATTGAAGTTTCCGCAACGTACCTATATTAACGAACGGTAGTTCGTATATATTCGGTATACTGTTAGTGAAAAACGTTTTTGATTGATGCACGGGATGGCTATGGACGACCTTTTTTCTGCCTCGACGCGCGAGCGTTCCTTTAAAAATGCGCCGCTCGCGGTACGCATGCGACCCAATTCGCTCGACGAGTACGTGGGCCAGCAAAAGGCCGTCGGTAAGGGCTCGTGGCTACGTGCTGCGATTGAGCATGACGTTCTGTCGAGTGTGATTCTGTATGGGCCGGCCGGTACGGGCAAGACGACGCTGGCCCACATCATCGCCAACCATACCAAGAGCGAGTTTGTCGAGGTCAGCGCTGTGACGGGCACCGTGAAGGACTTGCGCCGCGTGATTGACGAGGCCAAGACGCGCCTGAATACCTACGACCGCCGCACCATTCTATTCATCGATGAGATTCACCGCTTCTCTAAGTCGCAGCAGGATGCCCTGCTGCATGCAGTTGAGAACCGTACCGTCATTATGATTGGCGCTACGACGGAGAATCCGTACTTCGAGGTCAACTCGGCACTGTTGTCGCGTGGGCGCGTGGTGGAGCTTGAGCATCTGAAGGATGAGGATATCGCCACGCTTATTGAACGTGCGCTTGAGGCACCACATGGTCTGAACGGTAAGTTCTCGGCCGATGAGGATACGGTCAAGACCATTTGTACGTTGGCCGCGGGTGATGCACGCTCGGCCTTGACGACACTTGAGCTGGCGAGCGAGATTGCCGTCACGCGTCCCGATACCGAGGGGACGCCAGCGCCGGCGGCGGGGGAGCGCTATCCCATCACCGTGGATGACGTAAAGATTGCCAACCCGCGTCGCGGGTTTTCGTATGACAAAAACGGCGACATGCACTACGACATCATCAGTGCGTTCATCAAGTCCATGCGCGGCAGCGACCCCGATGCCACGGTCTACTGGCTTGCGCGCATGATCGATGCGGGGGAGGATCCTAAGTTTATCGCCCGTCGCATTATGATTCATGCTTCCGAGGATGTTGGCAATGCCGATCCGCAGGCTCTTCTTATAGCACATGCTGCGTTTAAATCTGCCGAGGTTATTGGCTATCCCGAGTGCCGTATTAACCTCGCTCAGGCTGCACTCTATGTGTGCTTGGCGCCAAAATCCAACGCGTGTGAGGCTTCGATCGATGCGGCGCTGGCCGACATCCATTCTAGTGGGCTTCGCGAGGTGCCTAGTTATCTGCGCGATCGTCATCGCCCGGGCAGCGACGAATACGGTGTGTATAAGTATCCGCATGATTATCCCGAAGGCTGGGTCGATCAGCGCTATTTGCCCGAGGGGCTTGAGCGCGGTGCGTTTTGGCAGCCTGCGGGTCGCGGCTGGGAAGAGTGGCGTGTAGAGCAAAGCGAGCGCGACCGTAGCGGGAATGCACCGAAGTAGCTGCTGATAATTTTGTCCCACGTTGCTGCTCTTGGCATGTTCGGTCCCCTTTGGGGTACCATGAAAAGCGTCTGTATTTCGATTCTTCCGGGAGGCTTGTATGAGTCCCATTCAAATCGCCCTGCTGCTGCTCGCCGTTGCCGGCGTGTGGGCCATCGCTGAGCTCGCGCTTACCCTGCGCAAGACCCGCAATGTTGTCGACTCGCTCGATAAGACCGTGAACGACCTCAACAACACCATCGCCGAGGCTCAGCCTGTGGTGGCAAAGCTCGATGGCGCTGTCGATGAGCTTACGCCGGCGCTTGCCCAGATGGAGCCGCTGCTTAAGTCGAGCAAGACGGCAGTTGATGCCCTTACCTCCAATCTCGTAGAGGTCGAAGCCGTGGTTCGCGACATTTCCGAGGTTACGGGCAGCATGGCCGAGGCCAGCAATGCTGTGTCGAGCGTGACCGACTCCGCCGCCGGTGCTGTGCAGAAGCTCTTCAATAAGGTGAAGTCTCCTGCAGCTGACACCGAGCGCAAGCTCGCCGCTGCTGCTGCGGAGGCAGAGCGGCCTACCGAGCGCGTCCTAATTGGCGAGGACGAGGCCGCCGCGGGCGACGATGATGGCCAGAAGTCTGTAGCCAAGCCGGCTCAGTATTACACCTATACACCCTCCGAGACCTCTGAGGAGTCCTGCGATGAGTAGCGAAGCAACCTGCCCCATCACGCTGACCGTTGCCGGCGACCCGCGTCTCGCTCGCCTTGTGCGCATGACGGCAGCCAACGTTGGTGCCCTGTGTTCCATGTCTGTCGATCGCATCGAGGACATCCGCATGGCTGCCGAGGAGGCTTTCATCTTTGGTTGTACCGCGGTCGACTGCGATGACATCACCATCAAATTCGATGTCGATGAGACCCACGTTGGCATGACTATTACCTTTGGCGATCAGGCTACGGTCGATGAAGACGACCAGGCTGCGGTGTATGCCGAGCTCATCCTCGCGAGCGTGTGCGACTCCTACGAAAAGACTGCGGCGCCCCTGACGCTTTCCCTCGACCTCAAGGCGGATATTTAAAATGACCGAACGTTCCCGGAGCGGCAAGACCGCTTGGGACAAGGAGAAAACCCGCGAGCTGTTTCGTCGCTACAAGGAGACCGGTGATCCGGACGCCCGCGAGCAGCTCGTCATGTCCCATATGAACCTGGTAAGGTTTCTTGCCAACAAATTTAAGAATCGCGGCGAGCCGCTCGACGACCTCATGCAGGTCGGCTATCTGGGTTTGCTCAAGGCTATCGACCGCTTTGACCCTGAGCGCGGGCTCGAGTTCACAACGTTTGCAACACCCACTATCCTGGGCGAGATCAAACGCCATTTCCGCGACAAGGGCTGGAGCGTGCGCGTACCGCGTCGCCTGCAGGAGCTCTCGGCCAAGGTCAACCAAGCTACTGACAAACTTACCAACGAGCTGCAGCGTTCGCCCAAGGTTGAGGAGATCGCTGAGTATCTAGATGTGACGGTCGATGAGGTCCTCGAGGCTATGGAATCGTCTTCGGCTTATACCTCGGTGCCCATCGAGGCTCCTGGTGCGTCCGATTCCGACGATGCCCCCTCGATTCTCGACCGCTATGCCGATGACGACAACGAGCTCGATTTTACCGATGACCGCTTGGTGATCGAGGAAGCCATCCGCGATTTCTCGCCGCGCGAGCGCGAGGTGATCGAGCTGCGCTTTGTGAAGGGCATGACCCAGATCGAGATCGCCAAGAAGCTGGGTATTTCTCAGGTGCAGGTTTCGCGTCTGCTTCGCCGCACGCTTAAGAAGATTCAGGACAAGATCGACCCCGACGGAGTGATGATTCGTTCATGAGTGAGCACCCCCAACAAACCGATCGCGTGCTGCGCGACACCCGCATTCTGACGCTTCGCATTTGGGCTGTTGTCGGCTGCATTGTCATCGCCGCTGTCATCTTTAACCTTATGGGCATCCTGGCCCCGGTTATCGAGTTTCTCGCCGTTGGTTCCATCATTGCCTTTGTGATGTCCCCGATCACCAACTGGCTCGAGCACCATGGCGTGAATCGCGGCATCGGTTCGCTTGTCGCGCTTATTGTTGTTGTTGCCGTGCTCGTCGGTGTCGTTTGCATCTTGTCGCCGATTCTCTTTGGTCAGATCATGGAAGTACTGAGCCGCCTGCCCGAGCAGCTTCGTGTTGCGGGTGGCGATCTCAATGAGATGATCTCGCATGCCAAGACGCTCAACAACACGCCGCTCAAGGAGTATCTGGACGATAATCTTTCGTCGCTGGTTGCCGTGGCATCGAAGTATGTGTCTCAGATTGCTGCCGAGCTTGGCCGCGGTGTGTTCCCGCTCATCACCAATACGGCCTCGCAGTTGTTCGTGATCTTCCTTGGTCTGGTGCTTGCCTACTGGATGGCCTGCGACTACCCTCGCATGCATCACGAGATTTGCACCATCATCGGTCAGGAGAAGGAGACCTCGTACCGCTTTATGGTCGCCATCCTTTCTCGCTCTGTCGGCGGCTACATGCGCGGTATGGTCGTGACGTCCATCTGCGGTGGTTTCCTCGCCTTTATCGGTTTTATGATCATCGGTCATCCGTATGCGGCGCTCATGGCTATCTTTACCGGCATCATGCATTTGGTTCCGGTCGTCGGTCCCTGGGTGAGCGCAGCAATCGCCACGGTGCTCGGTTTCATGTTCAGCCCGATGCTGGCGTTGTGGACCTTGATCGTGACCATGGTGACGCAAAATGTCACCGACAACGTCATTTCGCCTAAGGTCATGCAGAGCTCGGTCCAGGTGCATCCCATCATGAGCCTGACGGCCCTTGTTATCGGTTCGGCGCTTATGGGCGCCATCGGCATGGTTATCGCCATTCCACTGTGCGCGGCCCTCAAGGGCATTTTCGTCTACTACTTTGAGAACGAGACCGGCCGCCAGCTCGTGGCATACGACGGGGCCGTGTTTAAGGGCACGCCCTATCGCGATACCGAGGGCAACCCGGTTGCCGCCTACGACGCGCTTGGAGACGATACGTTCATCTATGAGTCCGAGCTCATCGGTAACGAGACTGCGCCCGAGGCCCAGGCCATGCCCAAACCCGAGCTCGATAATCCCTGGATGAAGCTCTCGGGCCTTCAGCCCGATGCTACGGGCTTTTTCAAGAATCCCTTCGCCAAAGACGACGATTCCAATATGGACGACGACACCAAAACCGGCATCGACGGCTCCATGGACGATGACGACAACTAGCGGGGTAATTCAGGTTAACATTCATACGTGCTAACATGCAATTTCGCTGGAGGGTCGCTGTTTGGCGACCCTCTTTTTTGCATAGGCGCGGTGGGATGGTAATATCGTTACGTTTGAACTGTTTCGATGTGAAACCGAGGAGATTCCCTCTATGAGTGCTGACTACCCGTCAATGACTACGGCCGAGATCCGCTCCAAGTTCCTCAACTTCTTTGAGGAGCGTGGTCTTAAGCTCTATCCTTCTTCGTCCCTCGTCCCCGATGATCCCTCGCTGCTGCTTGCCAACGCCGGCATGAACCAGTTTAAGGAGTACTACCAGGGCAAGAAGACCATGAAGGAGATCGGCGCGATCTCCTGCCAGAAGTGCGTCCGCACCAACGACATCGATTGCATCGGCGAGGACGGTCGTCACCTGTCGTTCTTCGAGATGCTCGGCGATTTCTCTTTTGGCGGCGTTTCCAAGGAGCAGGCTTGCGCCTGGGCCTTTGAGCTCATCACCAAGGAGTTCAAGCTGCCGCTCGACCGCCTGTACTTTACCGTCTTTACCGAGGACGACGAGACCCACGACGTGTGGCGTTCTCTGGGCGTTGCCGAGGACCACATCTCCCGCCTGGGCGAGGACGACAACTTCTGGGCCGCTGGCCCCACCGGCCCCTGCGGTCCGTGCTCCGAGATCTACTTTGACATGGGCGAGGAGGTCGGCTGCGGCAGCCCCGACTGCAAGCCTGGCTGCGACTGCGACCGCTTCCTTGAGTTCTGGAACCTCGTGTTTACCCAGTACGACCGTCAGGAGGACGGCTCCATGCCGGAGCTGCCGCACCGCAACCTCGATACGGGCATGGGCCTGGAGCGCATGGCCGCTATCATGCAGCACAAGACTGCTAACTACGACGGCGATCTGATGCAGCACCTCATCAAGCTGGGCGAGGAGATCAGCGGCAAGACCTATGACGCCGACGATTACTCCGGCGCCAGCCGTTCTCTTCGCATCATCGCCGACCACTCCCGTGCCGTCGACTTCATGATCTCTGACGGCATCCTGCCCGGTAACGAGGGTCGCGAGTACGTCCTTCGCCGCCTGCTCCGCCGCGCCGTGTTCCACGGTCGCCTGCTGGGCATCGAGGGCGCCTTCCTGACCAAGTTTATCGACGAGGTCAACGCTCAGATGGGCGAGGCCTATCCTGAGCTGCTCAAGAACGTCGCGCTCGTCAAGGGTATCGTCGCCTCCGAGGAGGAGCGCTTCTCCACGACACTCGACAACGGTCGCGTCTACCTGGATGAGGCCCTGGCAGCGCTTGCCGAGGGTGCTGTGCTTCCGGGCGATGTTGCCTTTAAGCTGCACGACACCTTTGGTTTCCCCATCGACCTGACCGTCGAGATCGCCGGCACCGCTGGCCACGATGTCGATATGGACGGCTTCACTGCCTGCATGGAGGACCAGAAGGCCCGCGCCCGCGCCAATGCCAAAGGCGACGCCTGGGGCAGCTTCAACGACGTTTGGGTCGAGCTTTCCGACAAGGTCGCCGCCTGTCTCTTATACACATCTCCGAGCCCACGAGACGTAGAGGAATCTCGT
>CABSYH010000100.1:0-6567 GCA_902481965.1 uncultured Collinsella sp. | reverse complement strand
AGGCTCGCGCACAGGCCATCATCGCCAAGTTCGAGGAGGGCGTAAAGGCCGACACCAAGGCCGCCCGTGCCAAGGCTGCCGACCTGCAGGCTCAGATTGACGCCGCCACGAAGGAGCGCACCGCGCTTGCTGCCACGCTGCCGGCCGACGTGCTCACCGACTACGAGCGTCTGCTCAAGCAGTTCCGCGGCCTGGCGGTCGAGACCATCCAGGGCAACATCCCCACGGTTTGCCACACCGCACTGCAGGCATCGTCCATGAGCGACCTGAACCACGACGGTAGGTCAATTACGCACTGCCCGTACTGCCACCGCCTCCTGGTGCTCCCGAGCAAGGAAGCTTAAACGATGGCGGCATCCAACAATTCAATGCAACTTGAGGGAAAAACGATCCTGCTGGGCATTACCGGCGGGATCGCCGCCTATAAGTCGTGCAACATCGTGCGCCTGTTGCAAAAGCGTGGCGCGCGCGTCAAGGTCGTTATGAGCGAGCATGCCACCGAGTTTGTGGGCCCGCTCACCTTTCGTGCGCTCACCAACGAACCCGTTGCCGTGGGCCTATTCGACGACCCCTCCGACCCCATCCACCACATTTCGCTGGCGCAGGAGCCCGATCTGGTGGTCGTGGCGCCCGCGACGGCCAATATCATCGCCAAGATGGCAAACGGTATCGCCGATGACCTCATCTCCACCACGCTGCTTGCGACGCCGCGACCCATCGTGATCGCACCCGCTATGAACAACGGCATGTGGAAGGCGCCGGCGACGCAGGCCAACATGGCCACGCTGCGCGAGCGTGGTGTCCATGTGGTGGGACCCGGCAGCGGCTACCTTGCCTGCGGCGACGTGGACACGGGACGCATGAGCGAGCCCAAGGACATCGTCGAGGCTGTCTGTGAGGTGCTCAACCCCGTGCCGCAGGACATGGCTGGTAAGCGCATCGTGATTACCGCCGGCCCCACGCACGAGCCGATCGACCCCGTGCGTTTCATCGGTAACCGGTCGTCGGGCAAGATGGGCATCGCCCTGACGGGGGAGGCCGCACGCCGCGGTGCCGAGGTCACGCTGGTATTGGGGCCGACATCGCTCGATGTGCCCAGCGGCGTGGAGTGTGTGCGCGTGCAGACCGCCGCAGAGATGCTCCAGGCGGCCCTGAGCGCCTTCCAGACGGCCGATGCGGCCATTTGTGCGGCCGCTGTCGCCGACTACACGCCCGCGGCACCCGCGGACCACAAACTCAAAAAGGCCAACGAACGCCTGGATCGCATCGAGCTCGTCGAAACGATCGATATTTTGGCCGAGCTCTCGCGCCAGAAGGGCGAGCGGTGCGTGATCGGATTTGCGGCCGAGACCGATAACGTTGTCGAGTACGCCGAGCGCAAATTGGCCCGCAAGGGCTGCGATGCTATTATCGCCAACGATGTCTCACGCGCCGATTCGGGCTTTGGAACCGATACCAACAAGGCCTGGATCGTGAGTAAAGCGGGTACGCAAGAACTTCCTGTGCTAACAAAACCCCAGCTCGCAGATACAATTTTGGACTTGCTTCAAAATTTGTAAAAAAGTTCTTGCACAAGGCTAAAGTTTCGGGTTAATATACTCCCTGTTGCGAGCGAGAGCAGAGCAACAAACAAAAGCTTCGGGACGTGGCGCAGCTTGGTAGCGCACTTGACTGGGGGTCAAGGGGTCGCTGGTTCGAATCCAGTCGTCCCGACCAGAAGTTTGCAGGTCAGGCACCTAGTGCCTGACCTTTTTTGTTTTTAATCACCATGATTATTTTGTTTAAAGCAACAACGTTCCCGCTCGATGTGATTACCGAATCAAAACGTGTACATCAGCCACCAAAATCGACATTTTTCGACATGTTTGGAGGCTGATGTACACGAATGCGAAATCCCCCGCCTAATAGCGCCCTCCACATGTCTGGACTCTCTATGCTTACGCTGGATAGACATCGCCGGAACGGGTATAGTATCGAAAGTTTTGTCGTTAACCAGCGGGGGAGTCCTGTGGGCATCAAAAAGAAGATCAAAAAGGAGCTTATCGGCACTTCCGATTACCCGTCGAATAAGATCTTTACGATCTCCAATTTCATCACCTTTACGCGCCTGATCCTCACCCTGGTATTTCTGTACCTGTTTGTGACGGATAACAACCGCGTCATCGCCATCGTTATCTACGCCGTTGCCGCCTCCACCGACTGGATGGACGGCCAGATCGCCCGCATGACTAAGACGGTCTCGTGGCTCGGCAAGGTCATGGATCCCATTTGCGACCGTGCGCTGCTGTTCACCGGCGTGCTGGGACTGGTGGTTCGCGGAGAGCTGCCAATCTGGGTCTGCGTGCTCATTATTGGTCGCGACATCTATCTGGGCATCGGCACGCTTATCGTGCGTCATTATCACCGTCGCCCCATCGATGTCGTCTTTCCCGGAAAGATTGCCACCGCGCTGCTCATGACCGGCTTCTCGCTCATGCTGCTCGGTTTCCCCGTTATTGACGGCCTGCACCTTTTACCTTCAACCCTTACGGCCTTCCCGGGCCTCAACGGAAGCTCGGTGCCCCTCGGCATCTTCTTTGTGTACGGCGGCGTGATTTTCTCTATGCTCACGGCTGTCATCTACTCCTTTAAGGGCGGAGTGGCCATTAAACAGGCTCTCGCGCATCCCGAGGACGAGGACATCGACTTTCTGAACCCTGAAATCGAAGACTGATTCGTTGGGGTATGATTACGTACGGTTCATTATTTGCGGCACGTCCGCGATAAGTTAGGGGTTGTCATGGACAACATGGTTAACAATATGCCTCAGAATGATAAGACTGCTGACGCCACCTGCGTATTCCGCGTGCCTTCAAGCGACGTCACCGTTCCCGACCTCATGGCCAACGTGCGCATCACCGCCCCCGTTCTGTCCATCGTCAAGGGTCCGCAGACTGGTGCCGCTTTTGAGCTCGAGGACGACGTGACCACCATCGGCCGCGATCCTGCGAACGGCATCTTCCTCAATGACATGACCGTTTCGCGCAGCCACGCGCGCATTATTCGCGAGGGCCTCGGCGCTCGCATCGAGGACTTGGGCTCGCTCAATGGCACCTGGGTCGACGGTGCTATCGTCAATGCAGCCCCGCTGCACGACGGTTCTTCCGTCCAGATCGGTACGTTTACGCTCATCTACCACGAGAGCACGCCGGAGCGCATCGAAACCGGTGAGTAGGGCATGGCCGAACGCAACTATCTGAGTATCGGCCAAGTCGTCAACCTACTTCGAGGCGCATACCCCGATCTTTCGAACTCAAAAATTAGATTTCTAGAGGATGAGGGGCTCATTACCCCTCATCGTACGCCTAAGGGATACCGTCAGTACTCCAAGGAGGACGTTGATCGCCTGGAGGTCATCCTGCACTTGCAGAAGACCCGCTACATGCCGCTCAACGTGATTAAGCAGCGCTTGGAAAACGCCACGGACCTGTCAACGCTCGCTTACGAGGTGGGCTTGCTGTCCGATGTTCCGCTCAAGACGGAGCCCAAGGAGACTAAGCAAAAGCTGCATCCCATCGAGACCATTCCCGATATGCTGGGCGTCGAGATTTCGTTTATCCGCTCGCTCGCCGAGAACGACCTCATTCGCATCATCAAGAGTCCACAGAATCGTGAGCTCGTCGATGGTCGCGATTTTCCGATCATCCGCTACTGCTCCGAGCTGTCACGCTTCCATATCGAGCCGCGCAACCTGCGTCAGTACGTATCTTCCGCCAACCGCGAGTCCTCGATGTTTGAGCAGGTGCTCGTGAGCATGCTCGGAATGGATACCTCCGATGACGAGCGCGACGCCAAGCTCGAGCGTGCGTTTAAGAAGCTTCACGACCTGACGGAGGGCGTGCACACCGCGCTGCTCAAGAACCGCGTTTTTGAGTCGCTCAACGCCGTGGTCGAGGACGCCGACATCGATGCACTCGATGAGGAAATCACTCGCTCCGAGTCCACCAAGGCCAAAAACGAAGAGACAGCCGCGCCGGCTTCGCACGAGGATTCTCTCGTAAAGCCGCTTAAGGTCGTCGCCCCTTCGCAATCCGGCACCGCCACCGCGGGCATATAACCGCTGCTGAAATTTCGGCAACCCATTGAAAGGTCATGCAATGTACGACTTCGAATCTCAAATCGTCGATATCCCCGACTATCCCGAGCCCGGAGTCATCTTTAAGGACATCACGCCGCTCTTTGGCAATCCCGAGGCGCTCAAAGCCATGACCGATGCCCTCGCCGAGCACTTTGCCGGCATGGGAATCACCAAGGTCGTGGGTCCCGAGGCTCGCGGCTTTATGGTTGGCGTACCGGTGGCTGTAGCCCTTGGCGCTGGCTTTGTTCCCGCACGTAAACCGGGCAAGCTGCCGCGTGAGACCGTAAGCCAGAGCTACGAGCTCGAGTACGGCACCGATTCAATTGAGATCCATGCCGACGCTATCAGCTCTAAAGATACCGTGTTGATTCTGGACGACTTGGTCGCGACGGGCGGAACCGTCGAGGCAACAGGTAAACTGGTGCGAGATATGGGCGCAAAGCTTGTCGGTTACGGTTGTATCCTTGAGCTTGCGTTTCTCAACCCGCGCGAGAAGCTCACGCCGTCTAATGACGATGTGGAGCTCTTTAGCCTGGTGACGGTGGACTAGCCGTTACCCTTAGTTACTGGAAAGGAAGCTACATGCGCACAGCAAACACGCACAAAAACATGGCACGCTGCGCTGCTACGGCAACCCTCGCTTGTGTTTTGGGCTTGGGCCTCGCGGCTCCTGCCTACGCCGATACCGCATCCGACCTTGCCGCTGCTCGTACTAAGCTCGAGCAGATCGGTACCCAAACTCAGCAGATTTACGATGAGCTCGCCACGCAGACGCAGGCGCTCGATCAGACTGCCGGCGAGATCACGCAAAAGCAGCAGGAGATCGCCGATGGTCAGACCAAGCTCTCGACCTATGTCGCCGGTGAGTACAAAACCGGCGGTCTGAGCCTACTTCAGGTTCTGACGGGTGTCGATGACCTGAGCGATATGCTCAATCGTCTGTTCTACTACGGCAAAGTTTCTGATAAGCAAGCTCAGACCATTCAAGAGGTCAAGGAACTTAAGCAGCAGCTCACCGATAAGCAGGCCGAGCAGGAAAAGAACGTCGCCGCCACGCAAAAGAAGGTCGACGAGCTTAACGCCCAGCAGGCTGAAGCCCAGAACGTCGTAAACTCTCTGGATTCACAGCTGCAGGCCGAACTAGCCGCCGAGGCCGAAGCCAACGCCGCGCTGCAGGCCGGCATCAACGCCAGCACCGCCGAGAAAGCCACGGTGAGCAACGAGACTGCCGGTACGACCGAGAACACCAACAACGGTGGCCAGACCAGCAATAACAACAACCAGGGCGGCAACACTCCGGCTCCTACGCCGGCACCTGCTCCGACGCCGCAGCCCTCCACGCCTGCTCCGGCTCCGACGCCTTCTGCTCCGAGCCAGTCCGTCGATGGCGGTTCTGTTGTCTCGCGTGCATACAGCAAGCTTGGTTGTGCTTATTCCTGGGGCGGAATTGGCCCGAACAGCTTCGACTGCTCTGGTTTTGTTAGTTATTGCCTCACTGGTCGCTATTGCCGCCTGGGCACCACGGGCACCTTTATGGGCTGGACGCGTGTGTCCGATCCGCAGCCCGGTGACGTTGTGGTCAACTCATACCACACCGGCATTTACATCGGTGGTGGTCAGATGATTCATGCTTCCGACTACAACACGGGTGTTATCATCAGCTCCGTTGCCGCCGGCATGAACAATAACTACATCTTCGTACGCTACTAAGTCATCTTACACAGCGTGTGGATGTGGACCTCGTGGCTTTAAGTCGCGAGGTCCATTCTTTTTTTCTCTCTCATCTTAGACGGCTATCTAGTATTCAAAACTAGATAGCCGTCCATTCGGTTTGCAAGAAGGCTATAATTGTTGATGAACAATTAGAAAGGACCCTCTATGAGCTGGGCACTTATCTCCGATTCAAGCTGCAACCTCCGTGATTGGCAACCGACCGCGCCCCATACCACCTTTGCATTTGCGCCCCTCAAAATTCGAGTGGGGGAGCGTGAATTCGTCGATGACCTTTCGCTCGATGTTCATGAGCTCAACTGCGCTGTTCAGGCGGAGACGAACGCTTCTTCGAGCGCTTGTCCCAGCGTAGGGGAGTGGGCCGAGCTCTTCAAATTGGCAGACAAGACCATCTGCATGCCGATCTCTGAGGGCGTGTCGGGCAGCTACAACGCAGCAGCCACGGCTCGCGATATGGTTCTTGCCGAGGAGCCCGACCGACAGATTCATCTAGTCAATTCACGCGCAGCTGGCGGCAAAATGGACCTCATTTTCTTGCTGTTCGACCGCTATCTTGCAAGCAATCCGAATGTCTCATTCGAGGATGCTTGCGCATACTTCGATAGCCTTGAACAGAACAGCAAAATCCTCTTCAGTTTGTGCAATTACGAAAACCTCGCCAAAGCCGGACGTATCCCTAAGTCAGCTGGCGTCCTGTCTCTTATACACATCTGACGCTG
>CABSYH010000099.1:0-6618 GCA_902481965.1 uncultured Collinsella sp. | reverse complement strand
AGATTCCTCTACGTCTCGTGGGCTCGGAGATGTGTATAAGAGACAGCTCCTACTGGCAATGAAGACCTGCGACCTGCAGTTTTGCAAACTGTTTGAAAGCCACCTGCGTTGATTCACTTCCTATTGCAGCTGGCGTCTTGCACGCGAAAAGGCATTTGAGTTTCAAAACGGGCGTTTCGGCGCTATCGAGCCTTCAAAGGCATCCCGCCGCGCCCTTTGGGACTAAAACAAAAACTCAAAGCCCTGAGTTCGAAAATAGTTTTTGGAGTTGTCCCGGCTTTTGTCACCGAAGCCGACGAAACGCGACAGGGTGTCACCTGGCGGCACTCGATTCGAGACGGCACCGAAAACTGGATGCAACCGGAATGACGGGACGGCAAACCCGAAGCCATCGAGTAGCGATAGAAAAAGGCCCGGGTGCCGTGGGGCATCCGGGCCTTTGCTAGCAACTTGATGTTGCGGGCAGCTTAGAACTTGTGGCCGCACTTCTTGCAGACGCGCAGCTTGTTCTTGCCGTCCTTCTCGTGACCGACGCGGGTAACCTTACCGCACTCGGGGCAGACGAGATTGACGTTGGAGGCATCGATGGGAGCCTCCTGCGAAACGATACCGCCCTGCTGGTTGGCAGCGTTGGGCTTGACGGCCTTCTTGACGACCGAAACGCCCTCGACAACGACCTTGTTCTCGGCGGGGAGAGCACGCAGGACAACGCCCTGCTTGCCACGATCCTTACCAGAGAGAACCTGGACCTTATCGCCCTTCTTGATATACATATATCTCCCCTAACTACAGGGTCTCGGGAGCGAGCGAGACGATCTTCATGTACTTCTTGTCACGAAGCTCGCGAGCGACAGGCCCGAAGATACGGGTGCCGACGGGCGAACCATCGTTGTTGATGACAACGCAGGCGTTCTCATCAAAGCGAATGTAGGAGCCATCCTTGCGGCGGATCTCCTTAACGGTGCGAACGACGACGCAACGGACAACGTCCTTCTTCTTGACGTTGGCGCCAGGGGTAGCCTCCTGGACAGCACCGATGAACACATCGCCGATGCCTGCATAACGACGCTTGGAACCGCCAAGCACCTTGATGCAGCGAATCTTGCGAGCGCCGGAGTTGTCGGCGACGTTCAGCATGGTTTGCATCTGAATCATGGTAGATGTTCCTCCGAACTAAGAACCGAAGAGAGGTGCGCAGCCTTTATACGGCCCGTGGTATGCAAGCCAGACATACGCACATCTTCGGAAACGTACAAGTCGTAAGAGCGACTGCTTATTTAGCGCGCTCGACGACCTCGATGAGGCGCCAACGCTTCATCTTGGACATAGGACGGGTCTCCATAACGCGGACGGTATCGCCCACACCAGCCGTGCACTCCTCGTCGTGAGCGTGCAGCTTCTTGGAGCTGGTCATCATCTTGCCGTACTTGGGGTGACGCTTGCGCTCGGTGATGGTGACAACAATGGTCTTGGCACCGGAGACGGAGGTAACGACACCCGTACGGACCTTACGCGAGTTACGCGAATCAGTCATGTTCTCTCCTTAGGTCCTACTCGGCGACAGCGGACTTCTCCGCTGCGATCTCGCGGGCGCGCTGCTCCGTGAGGACGCGAGCGATGTCCTTCTTCACGGTGTTGACGCGAGCGGTGTTGTCCAGCTGGCTGGTGGCCATCTGGAAACGAAGGTTAAAGAGCTCGGCGCGCATTTCCTTCAGCTTATCAACGAGCTGAGCGTCCGAGAGCTCACGAATCTCTGCGGGCTTCATTAGTTCTCCTCCTTGGCGGCGGCGGCGTCCTCAGCAGCCCACTTGGCCTCGAGAGCGGCCTCCTCAGCCATCTCCTTCTCGATGCGCTGCTCAGCGTTCTTAGCAGCAACAATCTTGGTCTTGATGGGAAGCTTGTGTTGTGCAAGACGCAGAGCCTCGCGAGCGACCTCCTCGGGCACGCCCTTGACCTCGAACATGATGCGGCCGGGCTTGACGACGGCCACCCACTCCTCGGGGTTACCCTTACCAGAACCCATGCGAGTCTCAGCAGGCTTCTTGGTGATGGGCTTATCGGGGAAGATCGTGATGTAGACACGACCGCCACGCTTCATGTAGCGGGTCATGGCAATACGAGCGGCCTCGATCTGACGGTTGGTGATCCAATGGGCCTCGAGAGCCTGGATACCAAACTCGCCGAAATGCAGCTCGGTATTACCCTTGGCCTGGCCCTTCATGGAGCCACGCTGCACCTTGCGGTGAAGAATACGCTTAGGGGCAAGCACTACTGACCCCTCCTCTCGGAGTTACGACGACGAGGACGGGAAGAGCCCTCGAGTGCAGGGTTGGGAACAGGCTGGCCCGGGAGCTTCTCGCCCAGGTAAATCCAGACCTTCACGCCGCAAGCGCCCATGGTGGTGCTGGCGACAGCCGTGCCGTAGTCGATCTTGGCACGGAGGGTGTGCAGAGGCACGCGACCCTCGCGGTACCACTCACGACGGCCCATCTCGGCACCGCCGAGACGACCGGAGCACTGGATACGGATGCCCTTAGCGCCGGCCTTGCGGGCGGACTGGACAGCCTTGCGCATAGCGCGACGGAAGGCAACGCGGCCCTCAAGCTGCTCGGCGATAGACTGAGCAACGAGGTTGGCGTCGAGCTCGGGGCGCTTGATCTCGACAACGTCGACGGAGAGCTGGCCCTTGGAGACGCCAGCGACCTTCTCGAGCTCGGTACGGAGGGTATCGATCTCGGCACCCTTCTTACCGATGACAACGCCGGGGCGAGCAGTGAGGATGATGACCTTCACCTTGTCGCCAGCGCGCTCGATCTCGACACGGGAGACAGCTGCGCGGGAAAGACGCTTCTCGAGGTACTTGCGGATCTCGAGATCGTTACCGAGGGTCTTAGCGTAATCCTTCTCTGCGAACCAGCGGGAGCGCCAGTTCTCGGTGATGCCAAGACGGAAGCCGGTGGGGTAGACTTTCTGACCCATACAGCTTTACGCCTCCTTTCGAGGAGCAACGACGACGGTGATGTGGGAAGTACGCTTCAGAATGCGAGAAGCGGAACCCTTGGCGCGGGGACGGATGCGCTTAAGCGTCGGACCCTCGTCAACATAGGCAGCGGCGACAACCAGGTTGTCGGCACGCAGACCGTTGTTGTTCTCGGCGTTCGCAACGGCGGAACGGAGAACCTTCTCGACATCCACGGCGACGGCGCGGTCGCAGAAGTGGAGGATGTCGAAGGCCTGAGCAACAGGCTTGCGGCGGATCAGATCGACCACCAGGCGGGCCTTGCTGGGGGAAACACGCACGTACTTAGCGACGGCGCGAACCTCGGTGGCCTCAGTTTCAATAGACTTAGTTGCCATTTACGGTTAACCCCCTATTTGGCCTTGTGGCCACGGAACGTACGAGTCGGCGCGAACTCGCCGAGCTTGTGACCAACCATGGACTCGGTAACATACACGGGCACATGCTTGCGGCCGTCGTGGACGGCGATGGTGTGACCAACCATCTCGGGGAAGATGGTGGACGCGCGGGACCAGGTCTTCACGACGTCCTTCTTGCCAGCCTCGTTCATCGCGGTGATACGCGAGAGAAGGCGAGTCTCCACGAACGGGCCCTTTTTGAGACTTCTGCTCATAAGTGCTTTCTCCTAAAACTCGGTATCCGAAATTACTTCTTACGGCGACGAATGATGTGCTGGTTCGAGACCTTCTTCTTCTTGCGCGTACGAAGGCCCTTCGTCGGCTTACCCCAGGGGGTAACGGAGGGACGACCAGAGGTGTGGTTCTTGCCCTCGCCACCGCCGTGCGGGTGGTCGACAGGGTTCATGACGGTACCGCGGACGGTCGGGCGCACGTTCATGTGACGCTTACGGCCGGCCTTGCCGATGACGATGTTGGAGTGATCGGCGTTGCCGACCTCACCGACGGTGGCGCGGCAGGTAACGAGGATGCGGCGCATCTCGGAGGAAGGCATACGGACGATGGCGTACTTGCCCTCCTTACCCATCAGCTGGCAGGAGTTACCGGCGGAACGGGCGATAGCAGCGCCCTTGCCCGGCTGGAACTCGACGGCGTGGATGAGCGTACCGACGGGGATGTCGGCGAGGGGCAGAGCGTTGCCCGGCTTGATGTCGGCGTCAGAACCGGACATGATAGTCTGACCGACCTCGAGGCCCTTGGGGGCCAGGATGTAGCGCTTCTCACCGTCAGCGTAGTGCAGCAGAGCGATGCGAGCGGAACGGTTCGGATCGTACTCGATCGTGGCAACCTTGGCGGGCACGCCGTCCTTGTTGCGCTTGAAGTCGATCACGCGGTAACGACGCTTCACGCCGCCGCCCTGGTGGCGGGTGGTGATGCGGCCGTTGTTGTTACGACCGGCCTTCTTGGGCAGGGGCTCGAGAAGAGACTTCTCGGGCTTGGTGCAGGTGATCTCGGAGAAGTCGGAGATCGTCTGCCAACGCCTACCAGCGGAGGTCGGCTTAAGGTGCTTTACAGCCATTACAATCCCTTTCAATAGGAATCCGTTAGCCATCGCAGACAGGGATTCGAGGTTCTGCCTCGGGTGCGATGACACCGGACGTATACACGGTTCCGGGCGTGTCCATTTTATACGCCCAAAACCTTGAGCTCTCGCCTCCCCTATTTGGGAGGCATGAGCTCACTCAACAGCAGCGAGTCTTAGGCCTGGTTGCCAAAGACCTCGATGGTGTCGCCCTCGGCCAGCGTGACGATGGCCTTCTTCCAAGAACGGGTCTTGCCGGCGACATAGCGCACGCGCTTGGTCTTGGGCTTGACCGTCAGGGTGTTCACGCGAACGACCTTGACGCCGAAGATCTCCTCGACGGCGTCCTTGATCTGATACTTGTTAGCATCCTTGGCGACCTCGAACGTGTACTTGTTCAGCTCCATGCCGGAGAAGGAACGCTCGGACACGATCGGACGGATGATGATCTCGTGGGCGGTCATTTATGCAAGCACCTCCCCGAAGTGAGCGGCGATGTCGGCGGGCATCAGCACAGCGTTGTTGTTGACGAGATCGTAGGTGTTGGCCTCGTCAGCGGTGATGATGAACGTCTTGGGAATGTTGCGGAACGACAGGTAGGCGTTGACGTCCTCATCGCGAACGATGATGGTCAGACGCTTGCCCTCAAGGCCGAGAGCCTTGAGCATGGCGACGGCAGCCTGGTGGAAGGCTTCTCGAAGCCGTAGTCGTCAACGAGCACGAGCTCGCCATCGGCCAGCTTGGCGGACAGCGCGGAGCGCATAGCCAGCTTGACCTCCTTGTTGTTCATACGCTTAGCGTAGGAACGGGGCTTGGGGGCGAAGACAACGCCACCGTGACGCCACTGGGCAGCACGGATGGAACCCTGGCGGGCACGGCCGGTGCCCTTCTGACGCCAAGGCTTCTTGCCGCCACCGGAAACCTCAGAGCGGCCCTTAGCAGACTGGGTGCCCTGACGCCAAGAGGCCATCTGGCACTTGACGATGTGGTGCATAACGTGGATGTTCGGCTCGATGCCGTACACCTCAGCGGCGAGCTCGGCCTCGGCGACCTTCTTGCCCTCGCTGTTCTTTACTTCAAACTTTGCCATTTAAGTGTTCTCCTTGGTATGACGCTGGGCTAAATGGGCTGGGCCCTTAGGCCATACGGATGGCGACGAGACCATTCTTGGCACCCGGGACAGCGCCCTTGACCAAGATGAGGTTCTGCTCGGCATCGATGCGGACAACGGAAAGGTTCTTGACGGTAACGCGCTCGTTACCCATGTGACCGGCCATCTTGACGCCCTTGAGGACGCGCGCAGGATAGGCGCACTGACCGATAGAACCGGGGTGACGCTGGAAGTGAGAACCATGCGTCATAGGACCGCGGCGCTGACCCCAGCGCTTGATGCGACCCTGGAAGCCCTTACCCTTGGAGGTACCGATGACGTCGACCTTCTCGACATCAGCGAAATCAGCGACGGTGACGACCTCGCCGACCTTGTGCTCCTCGCCGTTCTCGACGCGGACCTCACGAAGGAAGCGGACAGGCTCGACGCCAGCCTTGGCGAAGTGACCAGCCATGGGCTTGTTCACGTTCTTGGCCTTGATGTCGCCGAAACCGATCTGGACGGCGTCATAGCCGTCGGTTGCCTGAGTTTTAACCTGCGAGACAGCGCAGGGGCCAGCCTGGATGACCGTGACGGGAACGACGTTGTCGTCCTCGTCCCAAACCTGGGTCATGCCAATCTTGCGGCCGAGAATCATGCTGATCAAGATATGATCCCAACTCTCGCGTGGTCTTGGGACAATGCGTACACCACCGAGCGTACGCCCCTAGAGGACCACTACTTACACGACGTGCTCCCCAGCCTTGTATTTCGCCCGGACTACCTGACAACCCTATTAAGCAGGCATTTTGTCCAGCCAGAATACTCCCCTGGTTACACACAGCTGTTTAGTATACACGGCTGCGGGCGTATCCATCGAGATTCATATTTCACTCACATTGTTTACGCAGGTAAAGTGCGTGGCACGTTCCCAGTGTGCGGCGGAGGGGGCGGCCTGAGACATATTAAGGTTGCTGCTCTACCTGTCTCTTATACACATCTCCGAGCCCACGAGACGTAGAGGAATCTC
>CABSYH010000098.1:0-6622 GCA_902481965.1 uncultured Collinsella sp. | reverse complement strand
ACGAGATTCCTCTACGTCTCGTGGGCTCGGAGATGTGTATAAGAGACAGTCCCCAAGGTCCGCGATGGCGTCGGATACCCCGCCCGCGTCTTTGCGGTCTGCCCCGCGGCATAAGCGCACAGCGCAATAGTTTCTTTTTCATAACAGCCGCCCCGCGCACCCACCAATCACCCTGGCAGCATACAATCCATCAGGCGCCCCTTACGCGGGCGCCTTTTACATGGGGAGATGATTCACATGCAGATCAACAAGGTCGCCTTTATCGGCAAGGGCGGCGTCGGCCTGCTCTACGGCAGCATGATTGCCAAGGCCCTCGGCAATGACGCCGTCGAATACGTTATGGATGACACCCGTTTTGAGCGTCACGCGAACGACGCGCTCACCGTCAACGGCAAGCCCTGCGATCTCACGTCCGTCCGTGCCAGCGAGGCGACGCCCGCCGATCTGGTCATCCTGACAGTCAAGACCACCGGTCTCGACCAAGCACTCAAGACTATGGAGCGCGTCGTGGGACCCAACACGCTCATCGCCTCGCTGTGCAACGGCATTACGAGCGAGCAAAAGATTGCCGAACGCTTTGGCTGGGAGCATACCGTTCTTGGTATCTGCCAGGGCATGGACGCCGTGTTTCTCAACGGCGCGCTCACCTTTACCAATGCGGGCGAAATCCGCTTTGGCGCGGCGGCCGGCACGAACCCCGCAACCATCACCGCAATCGACGAGCTCTATACGCGCTGCGGCATCGCCCATACCGTCGAGGACGACATCGCCCACCGCATGTGGGCCAAACTCATGCTCAACGACGGCATCAACCAGACCTGCATGGCCTACGGCGGGACCTACGGAAGCGCCACGGAGCCGGGCTCCGAGCAGCGTCGCTGCTTTGTTTCCGCCATGCGCGAAACGCTTGCGGTCGCCAACGCCGAGGGCGTTGAACTGACCGAGGCAGACCTGACGCAAATGGTGCACCTCATCGAGGGAATCGACCCCGCCGGTATGCCCTCGATGGCTCAAGACCGCATCGCAAGGCGCAAAACCGAGGTTGATGAGTTCGCGGGCACCATCTGCCGCCTCGCAGCCAAACACGATATCCAGGCACCGCAAAACGAGTGGCTCTATCGGCGCATCCGCGATATCGAGAAAAGCTGGTAGCGCCGACGCGCCGCATTCAACAGCCTTAACAGCAAAACCGCCGCAAGGGAACCTTTCCCCTGCGGCGGCCTTCATCTTCGTCTATGACCGGCGGCCGATCTCACAACAGTTAGCGTTGCGACCCCGGCACCTCGTCCTCATCGTCGCGGCAAAGAACCACGCCTGCGCTTCCCAGCAGCGTGGCCGCGATCAGCGCGCCGACCACGATAGGAGCAGCCCCGCATGTCCCCTGCATGCCCGCGACGAGCGCGGCCGTGGGACCAAGGCAGCCAAGCATCAACGCGACGGCGGCAACGGCAATATCTCGAGCATTCACAAGACCACTTCCTCCAAGAGAAAGACCTTATTTCTCAAGAACCAGTGTGCCCCGCATCCATACGCCCAGCGTACCGCCACGGTAAGGGCTCTGTTAACTCAAACGCATACATAGAACGGACGTCCTTACGTTGCCCTAAAGCTCGGTAAAGACGCCCGTCCGCCAAATATCCGTGATGCAGAAAAATTACCAACCGGTGTAGTAATCGGTGGTTCCGGCAGCGCAGCCGGAGTCATAGACCTTGCAATCACCCTTGGAGCCCGTAAAGGTCGAGCCCTGGGCCATATCGCCCGCGGCAACAACGTAATAGCCGTCGGAATCGCGCCAGAAGCCCTCAGAATCCTGAGTCCATTCGCCCGTGCGATAGTGATAAAGCACATTGCTGCTGTAATAGGTCTCGCGGCGCCCGTTGTAGTTATTGACACCCGCAGAGCGCGTCAGGCCCGATCCGTTCGCGTAGGACGCGGCAGACGCGTAAGACGGAGTGTAACCGGCGTTGTAGTACGAAGCCTGGGCGGCCTCGGCAGCCTCCGCCTCGGCGGCAGCCTCGAGCGCTTCGCGCTTGGCATCCTCAAGCGCAGCGCGCAGCTCATCGAGCTCGGTCGACTTGGCGTCGACCTCCCCCATCGTCAACAGGCTACCCGCACCGTCGATGCAACCCTGCAGCACAGCACGCTCGTCATCGGTAGCATAGTCGCCATACATATTCATAATGATCTGAGCGCGCATCTCAAGGGAATCGCGCTTGGCCTCCATCGAGGCGTTCCACTCCTGCATGGAACCATAACCATCGCCGCGATAGTCAACGGGCTGCACCAGCGTCGCCTCGGACGGCGTAGGTCCAACCGTATCGGATAGTGTTGCCGCGTGGGCATCGGTTGCACCGGCGCCCGCCAAAAGTGCCACGGTCAGAGCGGCGGAAAGGGCGGCGGCTTTCGGTTTTCGTGAATCGATCCTCATGTAGCTAGAAACCTCCGTAGTGCGTTTTTGCTGCGTTTGAGCTGCGTGTGATTCGATCGCGCTGCATAGTACCCCGAGCAAATCGCGACCTGCGGTTTTACTCAAAAGGCGCACGTCAATTGCGTAAAACTCACATCCTCTTAACAGGAGTTTTCCACATCTCGATTGCATAAAGCATGCCAAAAACCCTGTTTTTGCACCCGCTCTATGCAAAAAAGCGCCTGTGCAACCATTGTTCGCACAGGCGCCTTGAGCAGGCATTTTATGCAGTTATACCTATCGAGTCGCAAGGGGTCCTTGCACAAGTCGCCTTACTCGTCCAGCGCGGCGAAGGCCTGCTTCAGATCCCAAATGATATCCTCGGCGTTCTCGGTACCGATGGAAAGACGGATCGTGGAGGGCGTGATGTTCTGCTCGGCGAGCTCCTCGGCAGAGAGCTGGGAGTGCGTAGTGGTAGCCGGGTGCACGACGAGCGACTTGACGTCGGCCACGTTGGCGAGCAGCGAGAACACCTGCAGATGGTCGATGAACTTCCAAGCTGCCTCCTGGCCACCCTTAATCTCAAAGGTAAAGATCGAGGCACCGCCGTTGGGGAAGTACTTCTGATAGAGTTCGTGATCGGGGTGCTCAGACAGGCTCGGGTGGTTCACCTTGGCGACATGGCTATCACCAGCCAGGAACTCAACGACCTTCTTGGTGTTCTCGACATGACGGTCAACGCGCAGCGACAGAGTCTCGGTGCCCTGGAGCAGGATCCAAGCGTTGAACGGGCTGATGCAGGCGCCCTCGTCACGCAGCAGGATGGCGCGGACATAGGTTGCGAAGGCGGCGGGACCGGCAGCCTCGGCAAACGAGACGCCATGGTAGGAGGGGTTGGGCTCGGCGATCTGCTCATACTTGCCGCTCGCCTTCCAATCGAAGTTACCGCCGTCGACGATCACACCGCCCAGCGAGGTGCCGTGGCCGCCGATGAACTTGGTTGCGGAGTGGACGACGATGTTGGCACCATGCTCCAGCGGACGGAACAGATACGGGGTGCCGAAGGTGTTGTCGACGACAACCGGTAAACCGTGCTTCTTGGCGATCTCGGAGATGGCGTCGATATTGGGGATGTCAGAATTGGGGTTGCCGAGCGTCTCGAGGTAGATGACCGTGGTGTTGTCCTTGATGGCGCCCTCGACCTCGTCCAGGTTGTGGGCATCGACGAAGGTGGTCTCGACGCCAAACTGGGAGAGCGTATGCTCCAGCAGGTTGTAGGAGCCACCGTAGATGGTCTTCTGAGCCACCACGTGGTCACCGGCCTGGGCAAGAGCCTGCAGGGTATAGGTGATGGCAGCAGCACCGGAGGCGACGGCAAGACCTGCCACACCACCCTCGAGTGCGGCGATACGGTCCTCGAAGACGCCCTGGGTGGAGTTGGTCAGACGGCCGTAGATGTTACCGGCGTCGGCAAGACCAAAGCGATCGGCGGCGTGCTGGGAGTTGCGGAACACATAGCTCGTGGTCTGGTAGATAGGCACGGCGCGGGAGTCGGATGCGGGATCGGCGCTCTCCTGGCCAACGTGAAGCTGCAGGGTATCGAAACCAAAGGTGTGCTCGGGGTTGTTGATGAACTGGCTCATGATGATCTCCTTGATCGAACAAAAGTTAATTAATTAGAGAGAAGTAAGTCGCTGTCTCCTGATCACGCCGACGGGCGCAAACAGGAGCCCGGCATTCGTCTTGGTAAGCAATTCATATGCGGGCCTCCTTTCGCATCCCGGTTCCGTGGTCGGTTTAATTACCTACCGCCTTTGTGTGTTTTGAATAGTACGAGCATTGTTTCCCTCGGTCAATCACTTAAAAGCGCTAACCTGTTATCGGTTTTATAGATAACGCTCGAAAGGACGGCGCCGATGACCCTCCAGCAGCTTCGTTTCCTGATCGCCGTAGCAGAGTCCGGCTCAATCAATGCCGCAGCCCAGCGCCTCTATACCGCTCAGTCCAACATCTCAAACGCCGTCAAAAGCCTGGAACAGGAGCTCCACCTGGAGATCTTTACGCGCTCCAGCCGCGGCGTCACGCTCACCAACGACGGCACCGAGCTTTTGGGCTATGCGCGCCAGGTCGTAGAGCAGGCCGACATGCTCGAGGCGCGCTACGAGGACGGCGGCACTCCGCAAGCCCGCCTCGCCATCTCCGCCCAGCACTACGCCTTTTCGGTCGAGGCCTTTGTCAACGTGGTCGAGCGCTGCCGCGACAGCAAGTTCGAGTTCATCATGCGCGAGACCACCACATCGCAGATCATCGATGACGTCCGCGCGTTTCGCAGCGACATCGGCATCCTCTATCTGGACGACTTTAACGTCCGCGTTCTGCAGAAGGCTTTTGCCGATGCGCGCGCGAGCTTCCATCCCCTATTCGACGCGACGGTCCACGTCTTCGTTAGCGAGCGCCACCCGCTTGCCCGCCGCCCGCAGCTGTCCCTTGCCGACCTCACACCATATACGCGCTACAGCTTTGAGCAAGGCACCTCGAACTCCTTCTATTACGCCGAGGAACCTTTTAGCTATATCCCTTGCGACCGCAACATACGAATCTCGGACCGCGGGACACTTACCAACTTACTTATCACGTCGAACGGCTATACCCTATCGACCGGTGTCCTCTCCAATGAAATGCAATGGGGTATGGCATCGATCCCGTTAGCAGACGCCCCAACGATGCACGTAGGCTATATCATGCACGACGAGCGCAAGCCCTCTCCCCTCTTGCAGCAATACCTCGACGAGCTCAACCGCATCATCCATGCCAACTAACTGTCGGAAGACGGGGTAGAAATCGTAGATTGCTAGCCCCCGGCGGGCATGGCGCTACAATGGTCACTCACACGAAACGTACCCAACGAAAGGAACCATGTGAAGGTCATCATCTATACCGACGGCTCGGCCCGATCAAATCCGGGACGCGGCGGCTACGGCGCCGTACTCAAATACACCAACCCCGCCGGCAAGACCTTCACCTCCGAGCTTTCACGCGGCTACGCCAAGACCACCAACAACCGCATGGAACTCATGGCGGTCATCGTGGCGCTCGAGGCGCTCAACCGCCCCTGCGAGGTCGAGGTCCATTCCGATTCGCAGTACGTCGTCAACGCCTTTAACAAGCACTGGATCGACGGCTGGAAAAAGCGCGGATGGAAAACCGCCAACAAGCAGCCCGTCAAGAACCGCGACCTGTGGGAGCGCCTACTCACCGTCAAAAGCAAGCACAAGGTTGAGTTCATCTGGGTTAAGGGTCACGCCGGTCACGAGCTCAACGAGCGCTGCGATGAACTCGCCACCACGGCGGCCGACGGCAGTAACCTCGATATCGACACCGGCTTTAACGAGAGCGACCTGTAATAGCGTTTTCGCGCAGCTTTATATCCCCACGCGCTACACTCATCCTGTAGGCCAAACAACGCAAGGGGGACACATGCTGCGTATCGCAACCATCGGCACATCCATGATCACCGACGACTTTATCCAAGTCGTCAACGCCAACGACCAAGCCGCGTTTGTGGGCACGCTTTCGCGCGACGCCAATCGCGGTACTGCCTTTACCGCCGAACACGGCGGCGAACGTAACTTCACCGCACTTGACGAGCTTGCGTCCGCCGTCGACGTCGACGCCGTCTATATCGGCAGCCCTAACGCACTTCACTACGAGCAGGCCCTTGCCTGCATCGCCGGTGGCAAGCACGTCATCGTCGAGAAACCCTTCTGCGCCACCGAAGCGCAGGCGCTGGAAGTCTTCCGCGCTGCCGAGGCAGCAGGTGTCGTGGCCCTCGAGGCCATGCGTCCCCTCCACGATCCCGCCTTCCACGCCATCGAGGACGCCCTGGGCGAGATCGCCCCCATCCGCCGCGCCTCATTGCGCTTTGGCAAGTATTCCTCGCGCTACAACGAGATTCTCGCGGGACGCGCCACCAATATCTTCGACTGCAATATGGCATCGGGTTCCCTCATGGACATTGGCGTCTACGCCGTCGAGCCCATGGTCGAGATTTTCGGCATGCCTTCCGGCCTTACGAGCATGACTACTCTGCTCGACCCCACCACGCGACAGCTCACGCACGGCCCCATCGACGGCTGCGGTTCCATCCTCGCCAGCTATGGCGAAGGCCGCATCTCCGTCGAGCTCGCGCACTCCAACATCTGTCTCTTATACACA
>CABSYH010000097.1:0-6625 GCA_902481965.1 uncultured Collinsella sp. | reverse complement strand
GAGATTCCTCTACGTCTCGTGGGCTCGGAGATGTGTATAAGAGACAGGCAGTACAGAGCTCGGCGGCCTCGCGCTGCTCAAAACGGAGCTCGTAGTCGTCATAGGACTCGCCCTCGTCGAGCGGGCACTTAAAGCCAGGGTGACCGCCCACAAAGAACGGCATGTCCTCGGTGCCCTCATTGGTCACCTCGTACGACACGGCCACCTTTTCCGCATCGATCGTGTAACGAGCAACGATCTTAAACGGATACGGGTACTGCTCGAGCAACTCGGCATGGTCGGCAGAGCTTAGGCTCAGCGCGACCATGTTGTCGTCCTGCTCCTCGAGCTTCCACTCCTGTTTGCGCGCAAAGCCGTGGCGGGCGAGCTTTACCTCGCGACCGCCCATGGTCATTGCGTGACCGTCGCGAAGGCCGCCGCAGATCGGGAAACAAATGGGTGCCTGGCCCGACCAGACCGCCGGGTCACCCTGCCACAGATACTCACGGCCGTTGGCCGCAATAGAAGTGAACGACCCGCCCGCCGTGCACAGTGCTACGCGGATAGAACCGTTAATCAAGAACAAACTCCATAGGAGCCTTCCCTTTCTTACGACAGCCCGCCAAGTCAATAGGGCCGATAGCAAACCGGCCCGCGCCCCATCACAGAAACGCGAGCCGTCAACGGACTAGTTAATTACGCCGGATACCCGCTAGTCGTGGTACTCGCCGCGGTCCCACTTCTCGAGGAACTCGTCAAAGAAGTGCGGGTCAGCCTGAGCCTCGGCGTCGGCCTTATTGCAGGCGTCGATCTTGGCGATCAGGGCGTCGTGCTCGGGAGTCTTCTCGTAGGGCTCCTCCAGGAAGGCAAGCATGATATCGGCCATCAGGAACTCGCCGGTGATCTTGCCACCAAAGCCCACGATGTTGGCGTTGAGCTCGCGACGGGCATACAGGGCAGAGGTCATGTCGCGAACCAGGGCGCAACGGGCGCCGGGAACCTTGTTGACGGCGTTGGTGATGCCGATGCCGGTGCCGCACAGGGCCACGCCAAAGTCGGCCTTGCCGCTGGCAACAGCCTCGCCCACGGCCTTGCCATAGATGGGATAGTGCGTACGGGTGTGGCTGTAGGTGCCGCAGTCGAGCACCTTGTAGCCAGCCTGCTCCAGGCGGTCGGCCAGATAGATCTTCTCGTCCGTAACGATATGGTCGCAACCGATTGCGATGGTCTTCTTCATCAGAACGTCCTTTCGTCTGAATTCACAAGTTGAGGTAGAAGTTCGAGTTCTCGGTGGCTCTCGTTAGGCCATCTTGTTGAGCATGTCGACACGGATCTGGTGACGGCCGCCGGCGTACTGGGCGCGCAGGAACTCGCGGGCGATCTTCTTGGCGACCTCGGTGCCCACAACGCCCGGGCCCATGGTGACCATGCGCGAGCCGTTGTGCTCGCGGGTCATGTAGGCGGAACGCTCGTCGGAAATGTTGGCGACGACCATGCCCTTAATCTTGACGGCGGCCATATAGGAGCCGACGCCGTACTTATCGAATGCGAAGCCCTGGGAATCCTTGTGCTCCAGCAGGTCCTTGGCAACGGCGGTCGCGGAATCGACAAAGTCCGCGGCAGGGGTCTCGGAATAGTCGACGACCTCGTGACCGTCGGCGATGAGCATCTCCTTGATGGACTCCTTCATCGACATACCGTCGGCATCGGAAGCGATTACAACCCTCATGACATCCTCCTTGAGAGATACGCAGGTGCGTAGTTTCTGTTTGGAAGTGTTGAATCGCGTTCAGGTCCGGGCATCTGAATGTGCGGTTCTTCACTGTTCATGTTTATTTGAACACATTCGAACAGTAACTGCAACAACTATTTGTTTATCTTTGTTCTTTTTTGAACAAATACCGTTTACGGATGATTGCTGACCGTTTGGATTCAGGGAATGCCCGGCTTGTCACGTATTCAACAAACAAAAAGGGCGGCCGAGAACGCATCTCGGCCGCCCTTCTTACGGTTGGTTTTCCAAACATCGCTTTGCCGCCTACTCGGACTGCCCACCCTTTTTGGCGTGCTTGGAAGGAGCGCTCAGAAAGCGGCCCGTCAAATAGTTCGCCGGGCCGGAAATATCGATCCCCAGTAGCACGTGTCCCAGCCACAGAAACGCCACGAGCACCAGTAGAGGAATCACGCACGAGGTCACGATCATCACGATGACGCCTTCAATCAGATCGGTCACCTGCCGCACGATCTCATCGGTCATCTGCTTGGCGCCGCTGGTCACCGACGTAACAAGGCTCGATGCCCCATCAGTCAACTGCTCGAGCACGTTTTTGGACTCCGTGGCCTCGGATTTTTTCTTGTTCGATTTTGAGCTGGTCTCGGCTGACTTGTCCGTGGTGTCGGCCGCATCGGCCGCATCCGCAGCCTTTTGCTCAGCTTGCTCAATACTTACGCGATACGTTTCATCGACCTTTTGCGACACCCATACGCTCGCGGGCACGAGCGCCATGCCGATCACGGCAACCACCAGCACGCGCGTCGCCACACGGCGCAGGACAGCGCTCGTGCTCCAGCGCCCGTGAATGCCGAGCGACACCGCAAAGAGCACCAACGCAAACGGGATTAAGATGCCCAGGCCAACCGACCACAAAATGGTTAGCAGGTATTTCTCGAGGTAGAGCACGGCAAGCACGATACCCAAGTTTCCTGAAAGCTGCGCGAGCTGCTCGGCAACCGGCGTTCCCGTATCACCCGGCAGCGCGGTAATGCCCGCAGACAGCGCCACGCACGAGGTCGTGAGTGCCAGTACGTTACCCTTCTTTTGGTCGATGACCTCGATGGTGGAGTCCCAAGTTTTGGTATCGGCGAAATGCGGACGAGCCACAAAGCCCGACAGCAGCGCCAGGACCACGAGAGCAACGATAAAGCCAATCTGCAGCTTTTTGTTTGCGCACACGACATCGGACAGACTGGGCTGCAGCTCGGTTACCGTCGTGTGCTCGGTTATCTGGACAGGACGCCCATGAGCCATCTCGTGCGCGTCTCTTTTTTGTATTGACCCGTTATCCGGCATTTGGATACCTCCTCAGTCCGGCGTTTAATGCGAAAGGAAGTATACCCACCGAGCAAAAATCGAACGGGAGGACGAACGGAGCGCACCAAGACTGTCCCCAATGACTAGTCGTTTAAGAACGTCCCCAATGACTATCTCGGGATGAGTTGCGGGGAGGAGGACAGAAAAAGCCCTGCCGCGGATAGCGGCAGGGCTTTTGGAAGGGGGCTTGGTTGTGAGGACTCGTTAGGCGAGCTTGGCCTCGAGCTCGGCAATGCGCTTGTAGGCATCGATGGTAAAGCGGGCCTGCTTCTCCAGAATCATGGTAGTCATGAGGGTATCCTGAGCATGGGCCATGATGAAGGTCATCTCCATCTCGCCGCCGCCGGCCTCCTGCGAAAGCAGCTTGGTCTGCGTGTCGTGGGCACCGATGAGTGCATCGCTGGCATCCTTGTGCAGCTGCTCGGCCTTCTCAAAGTCACCCTCGCGAGCAGCATCGAGCGCTGCAAGCAGATCGGTCTGGGCGTCACCTGCGTATGCGACAATCTCGAATCCAACCATCGAGATTTCTTCTTTGGTTGCCATGTTGCGTTCCTTTCACATATGAACCAATGGAGAGCATCGCGTCCGGGCATACGCGCTGCGTTGTGTATGACAGAAACAATAACATTCAAACGAAAAAGAACAGCGCAAAACGTAATTTCGAAATATGAACGGTCACTTTTCGCCCGTGAACGGTTTTTAAACCAATCTGAACAATATCGAACACAATTAGCGGAAACCCAAACAGACCCGCGCCCTAGCGCCAATCGCGCACCGTATCGCCCTCGACGAGCACGCCCGGAAACAGCATGTGCTCCACACCGGGTTCAACGCCCTCGGCGCCGGCAATCTTGTCGACCGCCCACATGCCGACGCGCTTGTTGTCAAAGCGCACCGTGGTCAGGCGACGGTCGGGCACGATATCGCCCAGGCTATCGTCAACACCCACCACGCTCACGTCCTGGGGCACGCACTTCCCGCGCGACTCGAGCCCACGGATGCAGCCGTAGGCCATGGCGTCGTTGGAGGCATAAATGGCCGTGCAGGTCGGATCATCCGCAAGCACCTGGCCGGCAGCATATCCACTCTGCGCCGTCCAGTCGCCGCGCACGAGCTGCGGGGGCTCAATGCCATGCGCACGCAATGTCTCACGCCAGCCTTCCTCGCGCCGCATGCCCGAAAGCGAGCGCTCGGGGCACGAGATAAAGTGCACGGTCTTGTGTCCCTGCCCCAGCAAGTATTCGACCACTTGGCGTGAACAATCGAACTGATCGTTATCGACCGTCGAGCACAGCGGGTGCTCCAGCATGGTAACGAGCACTGTCTGCATACCGGGCAGCGGCTCAAAGGTGCCAAAGTCCGCCGGCATGCGATTCATGATCACAACCATACCGTCCACCGGCAGTGCGCTCATGCGCGACGATGCGCTCTCGAGGGTATACGGATGCCCGTCTACTTTAGTGAGGGTAATGGCATAGCCATGTTTGTCGGCCGCGGCGGCAAAGCCCTCCATACGGTCGAGGTTGCCGGTACCGGTAATGTTGAACATGGCGACGCCGACGGTCTTAAACTTGCCACGGCGCAGCGATCGACCGGCAAAATTGGGGCGATACCCCAGCTCGCGCATGGCGGCACGCACGCGTTCCTTGGTCTCGGGGCGCACGCTGGGCGAATCGTGCACCGTACGCGAGACTGTCTGCTCCGAGACGCCCGCGAGGCGCGCTACGTCTTTGACGGATACCGATTTTTTAACAGCGGCCATAGGTCGATCTTTCTATGTCAACGATGCCATTGGTGGCACCTTGCGCAGTCATTTTTAACGTCTTCAAGTATATCCAACGCCTCCCCCACCATACGCTCACCACCCAAAACCTACCGTTCACCGACATTTTTGCTTCCCCGAACGGCTTTTGGCGCCCAAATGTTAACGTTGCCATTGTGCAAACACAGAGCCACCGGGCGGCTCAAACGTTTACGCGCAAGGAATCGACGGTTCGCAGGCACAGGAACCACCGGTTCGCGTCTTTTTTGTGTCACAAAATGGCAACGTCAACATTTTGGCAACCGAACGCCAAAAGCTACCATCGTTGCTAACCCACCGACTCTTAGGAGCATTGCATGGAGCAACTCATCGCCATCATCGAAAAGGGCCAGCCCTTTTTCAACGCGATCGCCCGCAACAAGTACCTCAAGGCGATCCGCGACGGCTTTATCTCCGTCATCCCCATCATCATCTTCTCGTCCATCTTTTGCCTGGTAGCCTCGGTCCCCAACATCTGGGGTTTCTACTGGCCCGATGACATCAACAACGCTCTGTGGAAGTGCTACAACTACTCCATGGGCATCCTGGCCATCGCCTGCGCCGCCACCACGGCCAAGCACTTCGCCGACGCTCAGAACCGCGACCTGCCCAAGAACAACCAGATCAACTTTATCTCGTGCATGTGCGCGGCCATCATCGGCTTCTTGCTCCTTTCGAGCGACACGATCGCCACGGACGCTGCCAGCGGCTTCAACACCACCTACCTTGGTTCCAAGGGCCTGCTGACCGCCTTCATCGCTGCGTTTGTGACCGGCATCATCTACAAGTTCTTTATCAAGCGCAACATCACCGTCAAGATGCCCGAGCAGGTTCCGCCCAACATCTCGCAGACCTTTAAGGACATCATCCCCTTCTCCGTCTGCATCACCGTCTTTTGGGTTTTTGACATCGTCTTCCGCGCTGCTTTTGGCTTCTGCTTTGCCCAGGGCGTCATCCAGGTGTTCCAGCCCCTGTTCACCGCTGCCGACGGCTATATCGGCCTCGCTGTGATTTACGGCGCCATGAGCCTCTTCTGGTTCGTCGGCGTCCACGGCCCCTCGATCGTCGAGCCCGCCATCGCCGCCGCCCTCGTTGCCAACATGACCGACAACCTGGCTGCGTTCCAGGCCGGCCAGCACGCTTCCGCTGTCCTGACCCAGGGTGCCCAGTACTTCGTCGTCTGCATGGGCGGCACCGGCGCCACGCTCGTCCTGGTCTTTATGTTCTGCTTCCTGGCCAAGTCTCAGGAGATGCGCGCCGTCGGTAAGGCCGCCATCGTCCCCGTCTGCTTTGCCGTCAACGAGCCGCTGCTGTTCGCCGCGCCCATCGTGCTCAACCCCGTCTTCTTTGTCCCGTTTGTCTTTGCCCCGATCGCCAACATCTGGATCCTCAAGATCTTTATCGACTTCTTGGGCATGAACGGCTTTATGTACACCCTGCCTTGGACCGTCCCCGGCCCCATCGGCACCATCATGGGCCTGGGCTTCCAGCCGCTCGCTTTTGTGATGCTCGCCCTTATCCTGGTCGTCGACTTCGTTCTGTACTACCCGTTCTTCCGTGCCTACGACGCCCAGAAGTGCGCCGAGGAGGCCGAGATTTCCGAGGAGGAGCTCGCCGCCAAGAACGCCGAGAAGGCCGCCAAGCTCAACGATGCCTTCCAAGGCAAGGCTGACGCCAAGAGCGTTGCCGCCGGCGCTGCTGCCGAGGCCGTGAAGGCCGACTCCCCCGCCGCTTCCGCAGCACCCGCTGCCGAG
>CABSYH010000096.1:0-6687 GCA_902481965.1 uncultured Collinsella sp. | reverse complement strand
TATTCGTCGGCAGCGTCAGATGTGTATAAGAGACAGCGCTTTCTGTTCGTTTGGACCATGCAACCGCATGGGGGATTGGAGCGTCTATGCCCACACCTTCCACTGCACGCATGCACGACTTCGAGGTCGTCTCGAACCGGGAGATCGCCGACGGCATCTTCTCGCTCGTCATCTCGGCCCCCAAGCTTGCAAGTGCGCTCAAGCCCGGTCAGTTTGTGAACATTGCCGTACCCGGCGATGCGTCCTCGCTGCTTCGCGTGCCCCTGAGCTACTATCGCGCCGACGCCCAGGCCGGCACCGTCGAGCTGTGGTACGCCGTCGTGGGCGACGACACCCGTCGCCTGTCGCAGATGGGCCCCGGTTCCAAGTCCAACCTGCTGGGCCCTGGCGGCCGCGGCTGGCTGGTACCCGAGGGCACCAGGAAGGCATTGCTTGTCGCCGGCGGCATCGGTGTTCCGCCCGTGCTGTGCCTTGCCGGTAAGCTTGCCGAGCAGGGTGTGGCCGTCGACGTGTGCCTGGGCTTTGGTACCGCGTCCAAGGCCGTGGGCGTCGATGAGTTCCGCTCGCTGTGCGATACGGTTAACGTGTGCACCGACGACGGTTCGCTCGGCATGCACGGTTTCTGCACCGATCCTGCCGCCGAGCTGCTTGGCGAGCGCGGCTACGACTACGTCGCCAGCTGCGGTCCCGCCGTCATGATGAAGAAGGTCGCCGTCGCTGCCGCCGAGGCCGGTGCGTACTGCGAGGTTTCGCTCGAGCGCATGATGAGCTGTGGCTTTGGTGCCTGCAACACCTGCAATGTCGAGACGGTTGACGGTATGAAGGGCGCCTGCATGTGCGGCCCCGTGTTCGATGCTTCCAAGGTGGTGGTCTTCTAGTGGGTACCGTGAACATGGCCGTCGATTTCGGCGGCGTCAAGATGCAAAACCCCATCAACACCGCAGCCGGTACCTTTGGCTACGGTTGGCAGTTCCAGAACTTCTTTGATGTTTCCCAGCTGGGTGCCATCACCACCAAGGGTTGTGCTGCCGAGCCCTGGCCCGGCAACCCCGCGCCTCGCATGGCCGAGATCCCGGGCGGCATGATCAACTCCGTGGGCCTTCAGAACCCCGGTGTGGCCGCCTTTGCCCGTGAGTCCGGCCCGTGGCTCGAACAGCTTTCCAAGGATGGCTGCCAGGTCATTTGTCAGGTCGCCGGCCACTCCGTTGACGAGTTTGTCCGCGCGCTCGAGATGTATGTCGAGCTGTGCCCCTGGGCTGCCGGCTACGAGATCAACGTGAGCTGCCCCAATATCGCTGCTGGCGGTGCCGCCATGGGATCCACGCCCGAGGGTGCCTCTGCCGTTATGGCTGCTTGCCGCAAGGTGACCGATAAGCCGCTGTTCGTAAAGATGGCTCCGGTCAACGTCGCCGAGATTGGCAAGGCTCTCGAGGCCGCCGGCGCCGACGGCCTTTCGGTCATCAACTCCATCCAGGGCATGGCCATCGACGTGCACACTCGCAAGTCCCGCGTGGCCAAGCCCAAGGGCGGCCTTTCGGGCCCGCTGTGCCACCACATCGCCGTGCGCATGGTCTGGGAGGTCGCCCAGGCCGTCGATATCCCCATCAATGGCGTCGGCGGCGTTATGACGGGTGAGGATGCGGCCGAGTTTATCCTGGCCGGTGCTACCTGCGTGTCGGTCGGCATGGCCAACTTCGTCGATCCGTGCGCTTCGATTAAGATCGCGCACGAGCTCGAGGCCTGGGCGGAGTCCCAGGGCGTGAAGGACATCAACGAGCTGGTAGGTGCTTTCGAATGCTAGAAAACGATGCCCGCGACCGCGTTATCGTCGCCCTCGACTGCGACCGTGAGCGTGCGTTCGAGCTCGCCCACGAGCTTTCTGGTCATGCCGCCTGGCTTAAGGTCGGCATGACGCTCTATTACGCTGAGGGCCCCGAGATCGTCAAGACGTTCAAGGACCTGGGCTTTAAGGTCTTCCTCGACCTCAAGTTCCATGACATTCCGCATCAGGTACGCGGTGCCGCCCGTTCGGCCTCGCTTGCCGGTGCCGACCTGCTCTCGGTCCATGGTTTGGGTTCTGGCGCCATGCTCGCTGCGTGCCGTGAGGGTGCCGAGGAGGCGCGCGAGGACCGCGCCAAACTCGTTGCCATCACCGTGCTCACGAGCATGAACCAGGATTCGCTGGCCGAGATCGGTGTCGAGTCGCCCGTGGCCGAGGAGGCCGCCCGCCTGGCAAAGCTTGCCCAGGCTAACGGCATCGACGGCATCGTGTGCTCGCCGATGGAGGCCTATGACATGCGCGAGCTGCTCGGCCCCGACGCGCTGATCGTGACTCCGGGCGTGCGTCCGGTGGGTGCCGCCTTGGGCGATCAATCCCGCGTGGCGACGCCTTCTCAGGCTATCGAGCGCGGCGCGAGCCACATCGTGGTGGGTCGACCCATCACCGGTGCCGATGACCCTGTTGCCGCATTTGAGGCCATCGTTGCCGAGCTGGTCGAAAACGTCGCCTAAAAGATTCCCTCAAGTCACCACTTTTGGGTCTCATTAGCACAAATTAGCCCCTGTGCCTGCGAAAACTTTCCCATCCTTTGTGTGGAATCGCAGGTCAGGGGCTCAACTTTGACCTCCGTATATTGCACTTTTCGCAGGTATCGTCTAACCTATGTTGCCGTCGATTGGGCATTTAGTGCGTTTGACGTGCTAAAATGCCAATTATTGCATCAGATATAACCCAACTATTTGGAGGTTCGAATGGCACTCCCTCAGCTTACCGACGAGCAGCGCAAGCAGGCTCTTGAGAAGGCTGCCGCCGCACGTCACGCCCGCGCTGAGCTTCGCGAGCAGATCAAGAAGGGCGAGAAGTCCCTCGAGTCCGTGCTCAACTCCGATGACCCCATCGCTTCCCGCATGAAGGTTTCCACCCTCATCGAGTCTCTCCCCGGTTATGGCAAGGCTAAGGCCGCCAAGATCATGGAGGAGCTCGGCATCTCCGCTACCCGTCGCGTCCAGGGCCTCGGCGTCCGTCAGCGCGAGCAGCTCCTCGAGCAGCTGACCAAATAAGTGAGCGCTCAGGATTCAAAGCTCTTTGTGATTTCTGGACCGTCAGGTGCAGGCAAGGGCACGCTCGTCACTCGTGTGCGCGAGCGTCGCTCGAACCTGGGCCTGACGGTTTCGGCTACCACGCGAGCACCACGCAAAGGTGAGGTCGACGGCGTCAACTACTTTTTCCTGACGCGCGAGGAGTTCGACCGCCGCGTGGCAAACGGTGAGTTTGTTGAGTGGGCCGAGGTCCACGGTAACTGCTACGGCACGTTGGTGAGCGAGGTCACATCCAAGCTCGCCTCTGGCTCGTCTCTGATCTTGGAGATCGATGTCCAAGGTGCCCTGCAGGTCAAGGAGCGTTTCCCCGAGGCCGTGTTGATTTTTATCAAGCCGCCTTCGCTTGAGGTGCTCCGCGAGCGTCTGGTCGGTCGCGGTACCGAGACGCCCGAGACGATCGAGCTGCGTATGGCAAACGCCGCCGATGAACTTGCCCTTGCCGACCGCTACGACGACGTCGTGGTGAATGACGATCTCGACCGCGCGACCGATGAGGTCGTTCGCGTTCTCGATATGCATGAAAGGATCTGAGGTCCGTGTCCGTTGTAAAGCCTTGCATTGACGATCTTCTGGAGAAGACCGATCACAACCGCTTCCTGCTCGCCTCGCTTGCCTCCAAGCGCGCCTGCGACATTAACAGCATGTTGCGTGGCCAGCACAATCGCGTGCTCGCCGTCCAGGATGTCGACGACATCACCATTGCGCTCTCCGGCGCCGATACCATCTCGATGGCTATGGACGAGATCGTCGACGGCGATATCTCCTACGACGAGGCCCGTTACGAGAAGGCGCTCGGCCACAAGGTTGCTGAAGCCTAAATGGCAGCCCGCGTCTGCCTGGTCCACTATCACGAGGTTGGACTGAAGGGCAAGAACCGCGCACATTTTGAGCATATCCTCATGGATAACATCAAGGCGGCCTTGGCCGCCTTTTCCGTGAATGCCGTGTCTCGAATTTCCGGTTATATCCTCGTGACCTTTAACGAGCACCAGGCCGACGAGGCGGCGCCTGTCATTCGCACCGTCCCCGGCGTTGCCCGCGTGTCTTTGGCGTATCACACCAATCGCGACCCGCAGGAATACTGCGCCGCCGCCGTGAAGGCGCTGCGCGAATTTGGTCCCTTCGAGTCGTTTAAGGTGCATGCCAAGCGCTCTAACACCGACTACGAGCTCACCTCGATTGACATCAACCGTCAGGTGGGCGAGGTGTTGTGTGAGGCCTTCCCCGATAAAAAGGTTCAAATGCACGATCCCGACGCGATGGTGCACGTGCTGGTGGTCCAGGGTAGCGTCTATGTGTATGCGCGCTCTGAGCGCGGCGTGGGTGGTCTTCCGGTGGGGTCTGCCGGCAAGGTTGTGACGCTGCTTTCCTCGGGTATCGATTCGCCGGTGGCGACCTGGATGCTCGCGCGTCGCGGCGCGGTGTGCGTGCCGGTACATTTCTCCGGTCGTCCGCAGACGCCTGATACGAGTGAGTATCTGGTGCAGGACATCATCCGTGCGCTTGAGCCGGGTGTCCAGATCGGCCGTCTGTACGTGGTGCCGTTTGGCGATTGCCAGCGTGAGATCTCGGTGACCTGCCCCAGCAACCTGCGCGTGATCATGTACCGTCGCATTATGTATTTGGTTGCCGAGCGCATTGCGCATATCGAGGGCGCCAAGGCTATCGTGACCGGTGAATCGCTCGGTCAGGTTGCTTCCCAGACGCTCGAGAACATTATGGCCGTCAACGAGGCTGTGAAGATCCCCGTGTTCCGTCCGTTGATCGGTTCGGACAAGCAGGAGATCATCGCACGCGCTGAGGAGATCGGTACGTTTGATATCTCGACTGAGGCCGCTCCCGACTGCTGCACGCTGTTTATGCCGCGCCGTCCCGAGACGCACGCTAAACTCGATGCCGTGCATGAGACGTGGGAGCTGTTCGATCACGAGGAGATGATTGAGCGTTTGCTCAAACAGACTGAGTACATCGACTTCGAGAGCAACACGTATAAGGCTCCTAAGACCTTAAAACGCAAGCATTCCGAGCTCGCTCCACGTGAGATTTACCAAGATCACGAATAATGTTGTGTATAGACCGGCGGTGATTTTGCATCGTCGGTCTTTTTCTATCTGGGCATTAGGCGATAAACGGTTCATTTGTCGACGTGCGCCTGAATAAATGGACACTTTTCCGCAAGGTTTTGGCCAGCTTTTGGTTTGACCGCGAAAACCGGTGTGGACGTGCGGAGGCTGCGGCGTTCGTTTCCTGACACGATGGTGTTGGGAGGTGTTTGCTATGGCGCAGCGCGAGCAACACGAACGGGTTAAACGGATGGACCGCTGGGCAGAAAAGCTGCTCGGCCATAAGGCGGTGGTCGTGGCGATTCTGGTTGTCATTGCCGTCGCGAGCGGCTTGGCGATGGCATGTTTTAATAGCCGCTCCAGCGGCGTGTCGTTTGAGCGTAGTGATGAGGCGAACGCCTCGGAAGTACGCGGGGCCGGGGATGCGTCACCTGACGATGCCGATGAATCGTCTGACAAGAGCTCTTCTGCTGTCGAAGTGTACGTCGATGTTGATGGCGCTGTTGCGAGGCCTGGCGTGTACCGGCTCAAAGACGGAGCGCGGGTATCCCAAGCGATCGATGCCGCCGGAGGGCTTACGGCCGAGGCGGATGTGACAGGGCTTAATCGTGCGTCCAAGATCACAGATGGTCAAAAGATTCATGTGCCGACGGTAGGGGAGCAACAAGCGACTGCGGCGGTCGGCGGGGCTGAAAGCGGAGCCTCCACGACTCCTGGTGCGGGGTCTTCGTCGGGGCTCGTGAACATCAATACGGCAAGTGCGGCGGAGCTGCAGACGCTTTCGGGCATCGGGCCTTCTATGGCCCAATCGATTATCGACGAACGGACGCAAAACGGGGCCTTTGCCTCGGTCGATGACCTTATGCGTGTATCGGGGATCGGTGAGAAGAAGCTCGCCAAAATTAAAGATTGCATCTGCGTATGAGTGCGACCGAGCGCGAGCATGTGATGCCACCGCGTCCATTGATGCCTTGGACGATGGCCCTTTGTGCCGGCTTGTGTGCGAGCTGTGGCTTGGTACTTAGCGTGACAGCCGATGTGCTGCTGGGAGAGCGGGCGTCGCCCGTCGCATTGCTTATGGCCATTCCCGTTGCGGCTGCGGCTTGCATCGTATTGGCACGGTCCTGTATGCGTCTTGTGCGGTGGAAGCGATGGCTGTATGCCGCTGCCCTCGGCCTCGTGGCGGGAGCGGTCGTGTCCGCGGCTTGGGCGATAGGGGCGCTGCGCGCATCGAGGGCACTGGATAATCGGGCTGCGAGCAGTCTCGAATTTTACGTACAGGGCGATCCGTCCATCAATGACGGTGTGTTCTCTTATACCTGCGATGCGTATGCGGGCGAAAAGCGTTTGGGTCAGGTACGGCTGTCGTGTGATCGTGAGCTCGGTGCGGGTTCGCATGTACGTGCTATCGGTCGAATTTCGCGGTTTGAGAATGATGCGTATGGGCGCTCGCGCGTGCTTCGGGGCGAGCTTCGAAAGGTTAAAGTCGTCCGTTTGGTATCGGTTGACGAGGGCTCTCTGGGGC
>CABSYH010000095.1:0-6695 GCA_902481965.1 uncultured Collinsella sp. | reverse complement strand
CCTCTCTATTCGTCGGCAGCGTCAGATGTGTATAAGAGACAGGTCTGTGGACGCTCGTCCGAGCTGCGCGCCCAGCCGGCGGGCGACTGGTTTTCGGTAACGGGCACCGCACATCTCATCGCCGTTTCGGGCAGCCATCTTGCCATCGTCGGGTTTGTAATTGAGAGTGCCCTGCAAAAGACGCGCCTCTCTCGTGGGCTGCAGCGGGGGTTGCTGGTGCTGGCCCTTGCTGCCTATGCCGTCTTTACGGGCGCCTCGCCCTCGGCCGTGCGCGCGTGCTGCATGGTGGCGGCGTCGCTTATCGCCAACGGCGCCGGACGTCGTCGTCATGGCCTCTCGGCTCTGTTTGTCACCATGGCAATCTTTGTGTTGCTGCGTCCGACGGTATTGTTCGAAATGGGTTTTCAGCTTTCGTGCGCCAGTGTTTTTGCCATCCTTTGCTTTTGCCCCTACGCCACCTACGCCTTGGGCGAGCTGGGCATGCCATCGGGTGTCGCCAGCGTTTTGTCTGTCACGTTGTGCTCACAACTCGCGACACTTCCCGTAACCATTCCCGCATTTGGGACGTTTTCGCTCATTGCCCCGCTTGCAAATGCCGTGATCGGTCCGGTGATAAGCGTGCTGCTCGCATCGTCGGTTGTGCTGGCACCCTGCTCGCTTGTTCCGTTTTTGCGTCACGGGGCGCTCGTGGTGCCCATGATTGTCGCTCGCTGCGCCCTGTTCTTTGAGCAGCTCTTTGCTGCCGTTCCGGGTGCATCCGTAAGCGTGCCGCCCGATACGCCCTTGGTATACGTGGTGCCGTTTGTGCTGGCGGTCCTCTTGGTCTGGTGGCCACGCCCCCGCGCGCGGCCCATGGCAGTGGGGCTGCTGTGTTTGATGCTTGCAGCGGGTGTTCCGTATGTCTATTGGGATCGATGCGCGCCGCCTTCGGTGACGGTCCTCGATGTTGGCCAGGCCGATGCGATTCTGGTTCGTCAGGGTAGCGCCGTGGCGCTCGTCGACTGTGGGCTCGATGAGCGCGTGGTGTCGGCGTTGGTTCGCAATAACGTCCACCATATCGATGCCGTCTTCATTACGCATTGGGATGAAGACCATTGGGGCGGTCTTCCCGACGTGCTCGATCGGTTTTCGGTTGGAACCATTGCGGTCGCGGCCGATGCGCTGGACGGCGCTCCTGCTGAGGTCCTGAATCGCTCCGGCGTAACGTATCGGCAGGTGGCCCGTGCAGACACGGTTGATATCGGCACATTTCAGGCTCGTGTGATGTGGCCGTTTGATGCGGTGGATGGCGAGGGTAATGAGGACTCGCTTGTCTTGCTGCTCTCCTATGCTCGGGAAGGCAAGAGCCTGCGTATGCTCCTTACTGGTGACGCCGAGCTCGATCAGGAGCGCGAGTTTGTACAGGAGGTGGGAGATATCGATGTGCTCAAGCTGGGGCATCACGGCTCAAAAGTTTCTGTCGATACAGACCTGCTGGAAACGCTTAAGCCCGAGCTCTCTATCGCGAGTGCGGGCGAGGGCAACCGCTACGGCCATCCATCCGATGCCTGCATCGATGCCGTTCGCGATGCGGGCGGCGCGTTCGCATGCACCATCGAACAAGGAGACATCACCGTCTCGCCGACCGTAACCGGATTTGCCATGCGATGCCAGCGACCGTGATGCTGCCGTTGGCGCGGGATAAGCCCGTGGGCTAGAATGGCACGGTACGAACACGAGAGCCTGCGGGAGGGGAGCGCGATGTCCGAAACCGGTCTGCTGCCGGTATATCTGATTGTCGGTACCGACGGAGTCAAACGCGACCACGCCGTCTCGCGTATGAAGGCGCGTCTGGAAAAGACGGGCATGGTCGAGTTCAACCTCGACGAGCGCGATATGACCAAAGACCCCGATATCGAGTCGATTATCGGATCGCTCAACACCTTTCCCATGGGCAGCGAGTTTCGCCTGGTAATCCTTGACGGCTGCTCAAAACTCGCCAAAGCGATTTCCGAGCCGCTTGTCGAGTATCTGGCGAGTCCCAGCCCCACGACGGTTTGCCTCATAATCGCCGATTCGCTTGCCAAGAACACGCGCCTGTACAAGGCAATCGCCAAGATTGACAAGAAGGCCGTGATCGACTGTTCGGGCACCAAGCGCTGGGAGCTCCCGCGCCGCGTGCAGCAGATGGCGACGCAGCACGGAAAGTCCATTTCGACGGCGGCTGCCGAGGAGCTCGTTTCCCGCTCGGGCGAGAACACCCGCATGCTCGATAACGACTTGGCAAAGCTCGCCCAGATGGTCGAGGCACCCCAGATTGAACTTGCCGACGTGGAGCGTTGGATCGTGCGCACGGCCGAAGTCCAGCCCTGGGACTTCCTCAACGCCGTCTCGGCTCGCGATATGCGGCGTTCGCTCGAGCTCTTTAAGCTTCTGCCCTCCAAGAGCTACGTGTGGACCTACACGCTGCTATGTGGTCGCATCCGTGAGCTGATCGTCGCCAAGGCGCTCGACTCTCGCGGGCAGGGGCGTGAGCTCGCCGCGACGCTCAAGTTCCAGTCCTGGCAGGTCAAAAATCATCTGACCTGGGCACGCCGCTTTTCGATGGCGGAGCTTGTCGCTGCGCTTGAGGGCGCGGTCGATGTGGAGCTTGCACTGAAGGGTTCGGCCGATTCCCAGACCGCGCTTTTGCTCTGGATTACGAACATCTTGAGAAAATCGTGATGATACCTGCCAATTTGACAAATTCGTTCTATCCCTTTGAGGGGGAGCGTGCTATAGTAGGCGCTTGCATGACCTCACCGTGTCTCAGAGGTGTCATACATTTTTTGCAAGGAACTCGAAAGGAACTCCAGAAGTGGCAAACATCAAGTCTCAGAAGAAGCGTATCCGCACCAATGAGGCAGCTCGCATGCGTAACAAGGCTGTCAAGTCCGAGCTCAAGACGCTGACCAAGCACGTCCAGTCCGCCGTCGCCGAGGGCGACGCCGAGAAGGCCCAGGCTGCCCTCAAGACCGTCACCAAGCGTCTCGACATGGCTGCCGCCAAGCATGTTATCCACAAGAACCAGGCTTCCAACCGCAAGTCCGGTCTGGCCAAGCTCGTGAACAGCATCAACGCCTAAGTTGTAAATTTCACACCACACAGATTACGCGCATAAATGGAGCCTGTTTTATGGAACAGGCTCCATTTTTTGTACCGCTCGGGTAAGATAGTCCGCATGAATACTTCAATTGACATTTCCCACATCCGTAACTTCTCGATCGTTGCGCACATCGACCATGGCAAGTCCACGATCAGTGACCGTATCCTCGAACTCACCCATACCGTCGACGAGCGCGACATGGAGTCGCAGCTGCTCGACACCATGGATATCGAGCGCGAGCGCGGCATTACGATCAAGTCCAATGCCGTTCGCGTTTCCTATGACGCCGACGATGGCGAGACGTATCAGTTCAACCTGATCGATACGCCGGGCCACGTGGACTTTACCTACGAGGTCTCGCGTTCGTTGGCCGCCTGCGAGGGCGCGGTGCTCGTCGTCGACGCCACGCAGGGCGTCGAGGCGCAGACCGTCTCCAACGCGACGCTCGCCATGAACGCTAATCTGGATATTGTGCCCGCCATCAATAAGATCGACCTGCCCTCGGCCCATCCCGACGAGGTTAAGACTGAGATCGAGGATGACCTGGCGATTCCTGCCGACGATGCCGTATGCGTATCGGGCAAGACCGGCGAGGGCATCCACGATCTGCTTGAGTCCATCGTCTTTTTGATCTCTCCGCCCAAGGGCGATGCGAATGCGCCGCTCAAGGCGCTCATCTTGGATTCGTATTTTGATGAGTACCGCGGCGTCGTTGCCACGGTCCGCGTTTTTGACGGCTCCATCAAAAAGGGCGATACCCTGCTTATGATGCAGGCCAAGGGTGACTTTTTGGTCGACGGCGTGGGCGTCAAGCGTCCTGCCGAGACCCCGGTTGATGCGTTGACGGTCGGCGAGGTGGGCTACGTGGTCACGGGCCTGAAGGACCCCGAGGCCGTTCGCGTGGGCGATACCCTTACGTGGGCGTCGAATCCCTGCCCCGAGCCGCTTCCCGGCTACCGCGAGGCCAAGCCCATGGTCTACACGGGCCTGTTCCCGATCGACAACAAGGATTACGAGAACCTGCGCGACGCGCTCGACAAACTGCATGTCAACGACCCGTCGTTGGTTTGGGAGCCCGAGACCTCGGTGGCGCTCGGCTTTGGTTTCCGCGTGGGCTTCTTGGGCCTGCTGCATATGGAGGTCGTCAAGGAGCGCCTGGAGCGCGAGTTCAACCTTGACCTCATTGCCACGAGCCCTTCGGTCGACTATCACGTCTACAAGACCGACGGTGAGATGATTGATGTTCGCAGCCCGCAGGATCTGCCCGAGGCTACGCGCATTGAGCGTATTGAGGAGCCGTACCTCAAGGCCAAGATTATCTGCCCGCCCGAGTATACGGGCGCCGTCATGCAGCTCGCTATCGAGCACCGCGGCATTACGACCGACATGATCCATCTCACGAGCAAATCGGTCGAGATGCGCTTTGATATGCCGCTCGCCGAACTCATCCTGGACTTCTTTGACCAGCTCAAGAGCCGCACCAAGGGCTATGCCTCGCTCGATTATGAGTTCAACGAGTATCGTCCCTCCGAGCTCGTGAAGCTCGATATCTTGCTTTCGGGCGACGAGGTGGACGCGCTTTCGTTTATCGTCCACAAAGACAAGGCCTACGGTCTTGCCCGCGGCCTGTGTGACAAGCTCAAGGAGATCATTCCGCGCCAGCTGTTCGAGGTGCCTATTCAGGGTGCCATCGGCAACAAGATCATTGCCCGCTCCACCGTCAAGGCGCGCCGCAAGGACGTTTTGGCCAAGTGCTATGGCGGCGATATCTCGCGAAAGCGCAAGCTGCTCGAGAAGCAGAAAGAGGGCAAGAAGCGCATGAAGGCCATCGGTTCGGTCGAGGTCCCGCAGGAGGCCTTTATGGCGATCCTCAAGGTGGACGAGTAGGCCCATGGCGCTTTCTGAATACAGTACGCGGCTGCTGGGTGCCTATGCCGAGCAGCCGTTCCTTATGGCTCCCATGGCTGGCGTGACCGACCCTGCCTACCGCATCATGTGCCGCCGCCGCGGTGCCCATCTTGCCTATAGCGAGATGGTGAGCGTGGCGGGACTTGCCTATGCCAGCAATAAGACGTGGCGTCTGGTGCTGCCTGCCGATGAGGAAGAGCAGATCTGCGTGCAGCTCTTTGGCTCCAAACCCGATCAGTTTGCGAGCGCTGTCACTGCCGTCGAGGAGCGTGTGGGCGATCGTTTGTCGCTCATTGATATCAATATGGCGTGTCCCGCCCGCAAGGTCGTCACCAAGGGCGAGGGCTCGGCGCTTATGCGCACGCCCGATCTGGCCGAGCAGATCGTTGAGGCGGCGGTGGGCGCGGCGCATGTGCCCGTGACCGTAAAAATCCGCAAGGGCTTTTACGCCGAAGACCGCAATGCCGCGACGTTTGCCCAGATGCTCGAGGGGGCAGGGGCCGCTGCGGTGGCGGTACATGGTCGCTGTGCCACGCAGCTTTATACGGGTCAGGCCGATTGGTCGGTCGTCGATGAGGTCGCAGATGCCGTCGAGATTCCCGTGATCGGTTCGGGCGACGTGTTCTGCGCCGAGGATGCGGCGGAGCGTCTGCGCAGCTCTGGCGCCAGTGCCGTGTTTATCGCGCGCGGTATATATGGCAATCCCTGGGTGTTCGGCGATGCCCGCGCCCTTGCGCTCGATGGCACGCCGGCGCCGTCTCGCTCCTCATGCGAGCGCCTGGATGCCCTTCGCGAGCACCTGACGCTCACGCACGAGCTGTTGCCGCTCATGTCACGTGCCCGCACGTACGCGAGCTGGTATCTAAAGGGCATGCCCCATGCTGCCGCCTGGCGCGCCCAAGTGGTGCGCTGCTCCACATACGAGGAGTTCATGGCATTGGTCGATGATATCGAGCGCGATGTGGTGGCCTGCGAGGCCGCACTTGCCGCCGGCGAGTCGGTGCCCGCTCATCCGCTGGAGGCCTAACGGTGGCCGTTACCGCGCTGTACGTGCATGTGCCGTTTTGCGCCCAAAAGTGCCGGTACTGTGACTTTGACTCACGCAGTTTTGCTCCGTGCGACCTGAGCGCTGCGCTCGATGCCTATTTTGAGCTGCTGTATGCGCGCCTTAATGCCTTTGGAGACGTCGGGGCGCTTGCGCAGGTCCGCACCGTCTATGTTGGCGGCGGCACGCCGACGCTGGCGGGGGAGCGTCTGGTAGAACTCGCCCGGCGTATCTCTGCGTGGTGCAAGCCCGTTGAGTTTACCTGCGAGGCCAATCCTGAGTCGTTGACTTCGCAGCTTGCGGCGGCGCTTGCCGGGGAGGGCATCACGCGCATTTCTCTGGGAGTCCAGACCCTCGACAACGTCGAGCTTGCTGCGATCGGTCGCATTCACGATGCCGATCGGGCGCTCGCTGCCATCACGACGGTTAAGGACGCAGGGCTCGATGTGTCCTGCGACCTGATGTGCGGACTTCCCGGGCAGACCGTCGTAAGCTGGCAGCGCACGCTCGATGGTGTGTTGGCGGCGCCGCCGCATCATGTGTCGGTGTACCCGCTCACGCTCGAGGAGGGCACTTCGCTCTACCGCATCTGTCTCTTATACACATCTGACGCTGCCG
>CABSYH010000094.1:0-6741 GCA_902481965.1 uncultured Collinsella sp. | reverse complement strand
TGATTGATTTCTATGTTCTTCCGCATTATCTTACAGCACCATTTAAGAAAGTTACTGAGAAAATAATGACTGAATTTTCGGATTTGAATCTATGCCCAATTAACAATCGTCAGGGAATTGTAATTGATGGTGAAGGTTCAAAGGTTATTGGCAAAGACTAATTTAAAATTCCAGTTTGCTGCACTCGTTCCTAGCAGGGTTTGGGGCAGGCACGCCCCAACAAGAAGCCGTCCCAAAGGGGCAAGAATGGGGACAGCGGACGATTTCTTGGACCGTTACGCGGCCCTTCCCAGCGCGGAGCGGAACTCGGCCGGCGTGCGGCCGCCGAGCGCATCGCTGCGCCTCTCCGTATTGTATCGGCCGATCCAGCCCCCGAGCTCCTCGATGAAGCGGGCGGGGGTCCAGTCCGACCAGTCCCTGCCGTGCCAGAACTCCCTCTTGAGCAGGCCGAAGAAGCCCTCCATCGCCGCGTTGTCCGGGCCGCAGCCCTTGGCGGACTGGATTGGCTACACTGATATGGACAGTTCCGGGAGGGGCGCAAGAGACGGTAGGGCCGTGTACGCGTTCCTGCGCGAGGGCCGCGGGGAGAGGCTGCCTGGATACGGCGCCTGTCAACTCGGTCTACGTCTTTGATGACCGGGTCGTACTCAATTTCAACTTCACGGATGATGCCAAAACGGTCACCCGTGAGGAAGTGTTGGGTTCGAGTGCTGTGGACAATGTTCCAGCATGCTGGGGTCGAACTCGCTTGCCGGGATCACACGGTAGCCGTGGCGCAGGAGCAGGTCGACGAAAACACCGTTGCCCGCGGTGAGCGTACCGCTAAAGGTGCCGTCGTAGATGTGACCCGCACCACACGAGGGGCTGCGGTCCTGAAGGATGCACGCAGCGATCTGGGACGGCCCGCCCGCCTGCTCGCACATATCGAGCGCGCGCTCGGCACCCAGGCGAAACTCGCGATCGACTGAGGTGCCCTCGCAGGTACGGACCTCGCCGTTCACAATCTCGGACGGCTTGCGCGGCGTGGGCAGGCCCCCAAAGACCTCAGGGCACACCAAGAGGACCTCAGTCCCTGTACGCTCGCAGGCCTCGACCAGCTCGCGATGGTAATTGTCGAGCCCGTTATACTTGCAGCTCTCGCCCATCAAGCAGGCACCTACCACAATCTTCATATACAACTCTCCCCACGCAAAACGCCCCATTTGAGATAAACACTCAAATGGGGCGATTGACACTGCACAACCAGTATTACTGCTGCTTCGGCATCAGCGGATTCTCGCGCGTGAGGAGATTCATAAACTCCTCGCCCGTGATGGTCTCCTTCTTGTACAGATAACGAGCCAGCTCATGGAGCTTGAACTTGTTCTCCTTCAGGATCTGCAGAGCGCGATCGTGCGCATCCTCGATCAGCTTGGCGACAATCGCGTCCACGCGCTCGGCCGTACCGGGGGCGCAGGTGAGCGACGTGTCCTGGTTGAGGTACGCATTCTGAACGGTACCGAGCGCCATCATGCCAAACTCATCGGACATACCAAAGCGCGTCACCATGTTACGGGCGAGCTTGGTGGCCTGCTCGATATCGTTGGCGGCGCCGGTCGTCATCTCACCAAAGATGAGCTCCTCGGCTGCGCGGCCACCGCAATAGACGGCGAGCTTATCCAGGACCTCCTGGCGTGTGGTCAGGAAGCGCTCATCCTCCTCGACCTGCATGGTGTAGCCCAGAGCACCGCTCGTGCGCGGCACGATGGTGATCTTCGTGACCGGCGCAGAGCCCTTCTGGCGGGCGGCAACGATGGCATGGCCGATCTCGTGGTAAGAAACGACCTGCTTCTCGTGGTCGGACAGCACCGTAGACTTACGCTGCTGGCCGGCGATAACGACTTCCACCGACTCCTCAAAATCGTCCTGCGTGGCGCGCTTGCGACCCTCGCGGACGGCACGCAGGGCGCCCTCGTTGATGATGTTGGCCAGGTCGGCGCCCGAAGCACCGGGCGTGGCGCGGGCAATCGCGGTCAGGTCGATCGGCGGCTGCGTCTTCACGCTCTTGGCATGCAGCTCAAGAATATTCTTACGGCCGGTCAGGTCGGGCAGCTCAACGGGAATGCGGCGGTCAAAACGACCGGGGCGCAACAGGGCCGGGTCAAGGCTGTCAGGGCGGTTGGTAGCAGCGAGGACGACAATACCCTTGTGGTTATCGAAGCCGTCCATCTCGGTCAGCAGCTGGTTGAGCGTCTGCTCGCGCTCGTCGTTGCCGCTAAAGCCACCGCCATCGCGCTTCTTGCCGATGGTATCGATCTCATCGATAAACACGATGCACGGGGCCTTTTCCTTGGCCTGCTTAAACAGGTCGCGCACCTTGGCGGCACCGCGGCCAACGAACATCTCGACGAACTCAGAACCAGAAATACTAAAGAACGGCACGCCCGCCTCGCCGGCCACAGCCTTGGCAAGCAGGGTTTTACCAGTACCCGGAGGGCCAACAAGGAGAGCACCGCGCGGCAGCTTGGCGCCGATCTCCTCGTAGCGCTGCGGCTTCTCCAGAAAGTCGACGACCTCCTTGAGGGATTCCTTGGCCTCTTCCTGGCCGGCGACATCCTTAAAGGTCACGCCCACGTCCTTGGAGGCGATCACGCGCGCGCCGGACTTACCCAGTCCACCGCCGCCAAAGCCACCGCCGCCAAAGTTCATCGACGGACCGTCATCGCCCATGGCCTTCTTCATGCGGCGGTTGAGCCACCAGCCGATCAGGAAGAAAATCGCCATGGGAAGAATGAGGGTGAGCAAGTAGTAGGTCATCAGGCCCGAGTTCTTATCGGGAACGACCGACTCAAGCGAGGCGCCAGATTCAAGCACGCGATCGGTAAAGCCCGCGTCATTCGGCACACCGGTCGTCTTGTAGGCGATGTTCTCGTCCTCGCCCTTCTTGGTGTAATAAATCGTGTAATCGTCCGTGTTGTACTCGACCTTGTCGACACTCTTCTTATCGAGCGCTTTGACAAACGTCGAGTAATCGGTCTTCGTAATCTGCTGCGTGTGACCGATGTTGGGGAACAGAACGGTCGAGAGCACGAGGTAGACGACGAAGGCGATGAGCACGTAGAGGATCATATTCCGTCTACGTTTGTTGTCATCCATCTCCATCTGCTTGAACTCCATCTACTGGGGTTGATAATGTTTTCTAGAATACCCAACCCGGACGGCGATAAACCGACGCCGGGCACGAAAGGACAGAGATGGCATCACTGGAAGTCGGCAAGGTTCAAATCTATACGGGCGACGGCAAGGGCAAGACGACGGCTGCGCTGGGCCTCGCGCTGCGCGCCACGGGCTATGGACTTAACGTGCTCATGCTTCAGTTTGCCAAGAAGCTGCACTGTGCCGAACATGACGCAGCACCTCGATTGGGGCTACGCATCGTACAAGCCGACCGCGACACGCCCGAAGCCTGTGCCGCACAGATCATGGAGCTGGCGCGCGAGCAGATTAGCCAGGTCGACGTGCTCATCTTGGATGAGCTGGGAGAAGCCATGCGACGGGGCTTTGTGACGCGCAAAGATGTCGAAGCGCTGATCGCGATGAAACCGACCACCACGGAGCTCGTGCTCACCGGCCGCGGCTTGCTGCCCCTCGCCGACCTTGCCGACCTAGTAACCGAAATGCGCCCCGTCAAACACTACTTCGACGAAGGCCTCCTAGCCCGCCAAGGCATCGAATACTAGTCATTGGGGACGTTCTTAAACGACTAGTCGTTGGGGACGTTCTTGAATGTCTAGTCGTTGGGGACACTCTTTCTTGGGAAAGAGCAAAATCAGGGCCCTAAAACTCACGCCAACCCGACGTGCCATTCGCAACCGTTGCGCGGCCAAGACCAACCGCCCTTACAATTTGATTAACCGTAAGGCCTGATTTCCGCATTTTACAAAGAATCGGCCTACGCTCGGCTGGAGTCATCGCCTTAATGTCGGAAAGAGAAACAGGCAAAGCAATCTCCTTCGCGATTTTGAGCACTTCATCGTCGAGAACACGAGGACGGGGCTCGGCATCATAAGGCGCGCTCTCTAGTCGCTCATCAAGATAATGCCGATATTCGAGCGATCCGCCCACGAGATCCAACACAATGCCAGGATCGCAAAACCCAAACCCATCATAACCATACGCATATGCTCGATAGCTGGACCAGCGATAATTATCAACAGCCGAAACACCCGCTTTAACGGGATTCATATGGATGTAATCAGCGAGCGCAATTGCCTGGATATCGTTCTCAACTGGAATGTTCTTAAACCGATCCTGAAACAAATGCCCGACACGATCGGTTTTATGATTAAAGTATTTGACGTACGAGGTAAGGATACCGCTCATGCAAGATGAGATTCTTCCGTTAGGGTCATCAACCATGAGATGAAAATGGTTCGACATGAGACACCACGCAGTAACGCCGATACCATTTCCAACAAGCTTATCCTCGAACAGCGTGAGCATCCGATAGCGATCTTCATCGTCTTCGAAGATGCAGATGCCGCCATTACCGCGTGCGATTATATGGTTATAGCCTGTTAACGAAATGACTCTACCCGTTCTTGGCATATCGCCCTCCCATCACAAACCCACCGGGCAACATCTGATAGGCGCGGACGATCCAATTTGCTAAGCCCATGCTGACAGTTTACAAGGGCATACAAGACAACCTGGATGAAAACCAGAAAATCGTGGCGCAAAGAGTGTCCCAAACGACTAGTCATTTAAGAACGTCCCCAACGACTAGCCGTTTAAGAACATCCCCAACGACTAGGCTGTAGCGCGGCCGAGCCAGTTGCCGCTGTGATGGTAGACGGTGAACATCATGGCGGTGATTACCCAGGTTACGGGGTAGACCAGCAGCAGGTGCTCAAGAGACGGATCGAACGGCATAATCGCAAACACCCAGATCACCCTGAGCACGACGGTGCCAAAAATCGTGAGCAGCATGGGCTGCAAGCTCACGCCGGCACCGCGAATGGATCCCGACGCGTTCTCGATAATCGAGAAAATCGCGTAGAACGGCGCGATAAAATGAAGAATCGTCGTGGTGTACGCCGAGATCGAAGCATCGTCGACAAACAGACGAGACAGCGGACCCGAGAATACCAGCAGCACGGCAGACAAGCCACCAATGAGCATAAACGACAGCATAAGCGACGTATGGTAGCCCTTGCGCATGCGTTCGTAGTTGCGCGCGCCAAAGTTCTGTGCCGAGAACGTGGTGATCGACACGCCAAGCGCCTCGGTAACCATCCAGACAATGCCATCCAGGCGGCCCGAAAGACCCCATGCCGTGGTGACATCGGCTCCAAACGAGTTGACCGACACCTGAATCAAAACGTTGGAAATCGAATACGCAGCAGACTGAAAGCCAAGCGGCAGACCACATGAGATCATGCTCTTACAAATGCCCGGATCAATGCCGAGTTTGGACAGCGAAAGCCGCCACGCACCCGGTGCGTGCATCATGCGAATCACGATCATCGTGGCGTTGGAGCAAATGGTCAGCGCCACCGCGATGCCGCAGCCCAGAGCCTCCATATGAAGCACGGCAACGAAGATCACATCCAGCACCGCATTAACAAGGCAGCCGGAAGCGATGATCGCAGCAGGTCCGCGCGTGTCGCCCACGGCACGCAGCAGTGCCGTTCCCATATTGAGCAGCAGCGCCGCAACCATGGCGGCAAAATAGCAACGAGCATAGGCCACGCCCTCGGCCAATAATTCATGAGGTGTGTTCATAAGTACCAGCATGGGCTCAACGAACACTATGCCAAGAATCGAGAAAATGATTCCGCCCACCAGCGCGAGCGTCATGGCCGTATGGACCGAACGACTCAGTCGCTCATCATCGTGCTGGCCAAAATACTGACCGGTAATAACCGCGCATCCGGCGCCGACGCCAACGCTAAAGCCAATGCAGAGCTCGGTGAGCACCATCGTGGCCTGAATGCCACCCAGCGCGAGCTTGCCGCCAAACTGACCGACGATATAGGTACCGATAAGCGTGTATGCCTGCTGAAAAAACGAACTAAAGAAGATGGGAACGCACAGCGACAGCAGCTGCTGCCAAATGACACCCTGCGTTACATCGATAGCCGTAGATTTCTTAGCCACACGCCCTCCCCACAAGCGTACGTCAAACAACAAAACATCAATTGAACGGCAAAACCGCTATCAGCTTAACACCGACCGAAGGCAGCAGAAACACCCTGGCGACAAGGCTCGAGAGCACCCCGCTAGTGATACAGCCCCGGCTGGTAATGGTACTCGTTGCTCACATGCGGGCACAGCTGCCAAAAGGCGACAGCACTTGCCGCGGCCACGTTGAGCGAATCGACCCCGTGCGCCATCGGAATTCGCACGGCTCGGTCACAGCCCGCAATGGTCTTGGCGCCCAAGCCAGCACCCTCGGTGCCCATAAAGATTGCCAGGCGGTCAATCTCCTGCAGCGCGGGATCGTCCAACGACACCGAATCATCCGTCAATGCCATGGAGGCACACGAAAAGCCGGCATCGTGCAGCGCCGCCAGCCCATCGTGCGGCCATACGCGCGCCTCGCTGCCAATGCGCGTCCAGGGCACCTGGAACACCGTGCCCATGCTCACGCGGGCCGAGCGACGGTACAGCGGGTCACAGCACGTGGGGCTCACCAAAATGCCATCGACATTGAGCTGTCTCTTATACACATCTCCGAGCCCACGAGACGTAGAGGAATCT
>CABSYH010000093.1:0-6761 GCA_902481965.1 uncultured Collinsella sp. | reverse complement strand
AGATTCCTCTACGTCTCGTGGGCTCGGAGATGTGTATAAGAGACAGTCGTAGATCAGTTCAAAGTCATGCGCCAAGTGCACCAAGTAGTCATATTCAAGGTCATCAATCGGCTCTTGGCTGCCATCACGAAGCAGTAGCGCGCGCGTCGTCGGGCTCTTCGCAACAGAAGCAGGAACAATTGCGTCGTTACTGTGCTTGCCATCACCCTTAGAGCGTGGTCGCCCCGCCTCGATGCCGGAGTCGACGTAGAGACCTTGACAAGGCAGACCATGCGCCCTAAGCCAGCCTCCCATAGGCATCGATTCGTCAACGCGAGTTATACGGACGTGTTTAAGGTCCTCGGCACTCGTACCGCCCAAAACAGATGCCTCAAAGCCATCAGGGCCAGCCCCCAGACGTGCCGCTGGCGCCGTCGTGGAAAAGAAAAGCTTCTCGGGATCGTCCGGCAAAGCAACGCGACTGCCGCCTTCAAAATCTATGACGTAGGAATCCAGACTGGCGTCATACTCAACAGGGCAAAAATGGCAGTTGAGCATATTGCAGATCTCGGACGATACCGCCTGGGTAGCCGCGACGGAATCGTCTAGAAAGGTAAACAACTCATCACGTAAGACATTGAGCGAGCGGCCAAGCTCGGCCGTGCGACGAGAGCGAAGACTCGATGCCATGCCGACCAGTTGGATAGACAAGTAATCGCAAATGACCTCGAGTACATTAACGTCATAGGCGAGCGGTGCCTGGGGGCGTTTCCAACCAACTTCCAGCACGCCAAGGATCTGCGTACCGTAAAAAACGGGAAGACAGACCTCGCTGCGGTACGGAGGCATATCCTGCATGCGCAACAGGTGCTTAGAACGATTGTCCAGGTCCATAAACATACCGGAGGCGGCCTTATCACCCTTAAGGTCCTGTTGAATCGACAAGCGACAGGCACGCGACTCACGAAGAACATACGTCGGAATGCCAGCGCCATACGGCAAAAACTCAGGCAGGTAGCTGTCGTACAGCTCCTTGGAAACACCGCGAAGTTTAAAACCGCCGCTCTCAGAAAAATAGATAGCAGCACCCGAAGCATCGAGCGTTCCTACAAGCTGGTTCAAAACGGTATCAAGTAGGCTGGGCAGCTCATCGGAGCCCACGGTACTCATAATGACCGAGAGCGTGCCAGAGAGGCGCTTGTTAGCCACTCTAAGCTCCGAAAGAGCACGCTTGAGCTGACGGTCGTGCGAATACTGCTCTTCGATGCTATGGAGCGCCACCAGGACACGTGGCGCGCGGCGCCCAAAGATGCGTGGAGGCGTTACGGAGCCCGCACGAACCAAGACGGGGATAAAGGAGCCGTCACTCAGCTTGAGCATCAGTTCGTTCTCGGAGCCATCAGTTTCAAATGGCAGACGATGTTCCGTCGCACGTTCAAAAGCGGACGAGTACAGGACGTCTTTAACATCTCCACCAATGACGTCGGCGCGTTCCTCGCGCATCAAACCAAGTAAGCGATTATTCACATGCAGAATGGTTCCGTCGAGCTCGCAGATGATGACAGCATCGCTCGTGATCTCGACTAGTTGGGCAACGTCTGCCCACTCGTTGCGTTCAAGCGTTTCCATCGTGGACCCCACCGTCTATCGGTAACAAAAAAGCCTCCGAAGAGGCTTCTCAAATGCGATGGTGTCGGAGGCGGGACTTGAACCCGCATGACCAAAAAGCGGTCACTAGCACCTCAAGCTAGCGCGTCTGCCAATTCCGCCACTCCGACATGCTATGTTGTTGATTCGCGGTTCGTTTTGTTAGACCCGCGCGTTCAACGAGGTAGATAATAACCTATGATTCGAGAACTGTGCAAGCACTTTTTTCAAAAAAGTTTACGAATTTGTAAATGCGCAGGTAAATCCGTGTGTCCGGCCCCGAATCGGTGTTGCCTCCCGGCGCGTCCTCGGGCATGAGCGATTTTTTGCTGCGCACTTCGTGCTACAAAATATCGCTCCCCCTGCGGAATGCGCCGGGAGGCAACACCGATTCGGGGCCTGCAAATACGTACTTCAGGCACAGTTCTCAAACATGTTCTGGGAGCTGATATAAATTTAGCGGCTCGGCTTTGCCTAGCCCTTATATAAGGAGGCCGGAGCTAAAGCTCCGGCCTCGCTATCTTTCCCATTAGATTAAGTGAGCGATCAAGGAATCGCACCCCCTCTGCAGTGGTAACACAGGGCCCGTGCTGGACTTAGTTTTCAGAACATTCCGCAGACCAGGAAACCCCCTTATCCGCGGCTCCGAAGGAGCAGGATAAGGGGGTTTCCATGGTCGAGGACGTTCTGAAAACTAAGTCCAGCACGGGCCCGGACAAACAACCTACTACAGGTCGATGTGCGATTCCTTGATCGGGAACGGCTCCGCGAAGTGGCACGCGCAGCAGTGACCAGGTGCAACTTCCTTAAACTCGGGAAGCTTCTCAGAGCAGATACCCTGAGCGATCGGGCAGCGAGTGTGGAAACGGCAACCGGTCGGCGGATCCAGCGGCGACGGCGGATCGCCAGCGAGGATGATGCGCTTGCGAGTCTTCTGGATATCAGGATCGGGAACCGGCACGGCAGACAGCAGCGACTGCGTGTACGGATGGTGAGGCTCGCTGTAGAGCGTCTTCCAGTCCGAAACCTCAACCATCTTACCCAGATACATAACGGCAACGCGATCGGAAATGTGCTGCACGACGGACAGGTCGTGAGCGATAAACAGATACGCGGTACCGAACTTGTCCTGGAGTTCCTTTAGCAGGTTCAGAACCTGGGCCTGAATGGACACATCCAAAGCGGAAACCGGCTCGTCGCAGATGATCAGCTTGGGCTTCAAAGCGAACGCGCGGGCGATGCCGACACGCTGACGCTGACCGCCGGAGAACTCATGAGGATAACGGTTGATGTGCTCGGGGTTCAGTCCGACAACGTCGAGAAGCTCGCGGACGCGCTCAATGCGCTCCTCCTTGGTGCCCACGCCGTGAATGGTCATGGGCTCGGAGACGATCTCACCGATGGTCATACGAGGGTTGAGCGAAGCATAAGGATCTTGGAAGATAAACTGCATCTCGCGACGCATGTCCTTGATCTCATGCTTGCTCATCTCGGCAACATCTTTACCCTGGAAGAACACCTTACCGGCGGTCGGCTTGGTCAGGCGCATGATAGTACGGCCCGTGGTGGACTTACCGCAACCAGACTCGCCAACCAGACCGAAGGTCTCGCCAGGATAAATCTCAAAAGAGATGTCATTTACAGCAGAGACGACACGCTTGGAGAAGCGCTTGGCGAACATGCCGGACTCAGCGGGGAACTCCTTAGAGAGGTGCTCGACCTTCAGCAGCGGAGTACGCTCGTTGGTATCTGCCATTACGCCTCGCCTCCCTTCTTGGAATCCTTGCGCGTACGGGACGTCACAGGAGCGTTCTTGAGGAACTCGGGGTCGCCAGCGTAGTGGCACGCAGAATAGTGACCAGACTCGGTAACAAAACGCTCGGGGCGCTGCTTGCGGCACTTATCCGTCGCATAGGGGCAACGAGGCGAGAACACGCAGCCCTCGGGCAGGTTCATGAGCGAAGGCGGGTTGCCGTGAATCGGCGTAAGCGGCTTCTTCTCATCGATGGCCTGCTCCGGGATGGAGCGGATAAGGCCCCAGGTGTAGGGGTGGCGGCTCTCGTAGAAGATTTCCTCAGCAGTACCGAACTCGACGGGACGGCCGGCGTACATAACCATGATCTTGTCGGCCATATCAGCGACAACGCCCAGGTCATGGGTGATCATGATGATGGCGTTGCCGTTCTTCTCCTGCATTTCCTGCATAAGCTCAATAATCTGAGCCTGAATGGTAACGTCCAGGGCAGTCGTGGGCTCGTCGGCAATCAAAATATCGGGATCGCAGGCAAGAGCCATGGCAATCATGACGCGCTGACGCATACCGCCAGAGAACTGGTGCGGATACTCATTGACGCGCTTCTCGGGCTCGGGAATACCAACGAGGTCCAAAAGCTCGGTGGCACGCTTGAGCGCCTCCTGCTTGGAGTAGCCGCGGTGCAGACGAAGACCCTCGCCCACCTGCTTGCCGATCTTATAGACCGGGTTCAAGGAGGTCATAGGATCCTGGAAGATCATCGCGATGTCGTTACCGCGAATGTGCTGCATCTCTTCCTCGGTCATCTCGAGGATAGAACGACCGCGATAGCGAACGTCGCCGCCCTCGATCTTTCCCGGAGGCATCGAGATAAGACCCATGATGGTCATGGCGGTCACGGACTTACCGGAGCCGGACTCACCGACGACGCCCAGGGTCTCGCCGCGATCGAGCGTGTAGGAGACACCGTCGACAGCGCGAACAACGCCATCCTCGGTGTGGAAATACATCTTAAGGTCATCGACCTCGAGCAGATGCTGGCCCTCGGGAACCGGCTGGTCCTTCAGGTCCACATAGTTCTTGTTCTTCTTCATCCTTATGCGTCCTTCATCTTGACGTCGAGGGCGTCGCGCAGACCGTCACCCAGCAGGGTGAAGGCGAGCACCGTCGAGAGAATTGCCAGACCGGGCATGATCATCATCCAGGGGGCAGTCAGAAGATACTGCTGACCGTCCTGAATCATGGAGCCCCACGAAGGCGTAGGCGGAATAACGCCCATGCCGAGGAAGGACAGAGCGGACTCGGTCAGAATGGCGCCACCAATGTTCATGGTCGCGTAGACCACGATGGAGGCGACGGAGTTCGGGAAGATGTGACGCACGACGATACGAGCATCAGATGCACCCATCGCGCGCGCAGCGTCAACATAATCGTTTTCCTTGACCGTCAAGATTGCAGAGCGGAAGACGCGCGCAATCGAAGGCCAGCCGAGAATGCCGATGGCAAAAAAGACGTTCTGAAGACCACGGCCGATAACGGCGATCATGGCGACAACGAAAAGCACGTACGGGAATGCCAGGAAGATATCCGCGCAGCGCATGATGATCGTATCCCAGATGCCGCCGTAGAAACCGGCTAGGGCACCCATGACCAGACCAATCACCGTGGAGATCGCAGTGGCCATAATACCGACGGAAAGCGAAACACGTGCACCGTAGATAACGCGGACGAGAATGTCACGACCAAGGGCGTCGGTGCCAAACGGGTGCTCTGCACACGGAGCCATCAGCGACGTCTGGGCCATGGTGGTTGAGTCGGAAGCCGTCGGCGAACCGAGCCAGGGCTTAGCCCACAGATCTGCGGTCAGGGCAACCACAACGACGATGATGATCCAGCAGACACCGATAACGGCGAGCTTGTTCTTACGAAGACGCTTAAAAGCGTCGCCCCACAGCGTACGGGACTTGGCGGGAGCAGATGCGGCCTTGGTGGCGGTAGCCTGCTCCTGAGACTGAGAATCAGTTTCCTGCATGAGACGTACCTCCCTTAGGCCTTATCCGACGGACCGCCAAGGCGGATGCGCGGGTCGAGGAATGCATAGCTAATGTCGACGAGCAGGTTGATCACCATGACGACGACGACGATGAGCGTAACGCCGCCCATAACGATGGGCCAGTCACGCATGCTAATGGCGCGATAGACCTCATAGCCGATACCGGGCCAGTTGAAGACCGTCTCGGTCAGGATGGCGCCCGAAAGCATGCCGCCAAAGTCGACACCAATATAGGTAACGACGGGGATGAGTGCATTCTTAAGCGCATGCTTGATGATGATCGCGCGATTGGAGAGACCCTTGGCTTTTGCCGTACGAATGTAATCCTGGTTCATGACGTCAAGCAGCTGCGAGCGCATAATGCGGGCAGCATAAGCGGTCGAAACCGAAGCCAGCGTAATGGTCGGAAGCACATAGTGCATCCAATCCTGATACTGAGAGCTGGCACCGCCGGCACCCGAGATCGGCATGGAGAATGCACCGCCCGTGGCGTCCTTGAGAATGACGCCAAAGAACAGTTGCAGCAACATACCGAGCCAGAAGGCCGGGACGGCAACGAGGATCGACGTGGTGAGCGTTACCAAAATATCCCAGAAGGAATAACGCTTTACCGCCGAAATGATACCCGCACCGATACCCATGATTGCCTCGAGCACGATGGCGCACGCGGCAAGTTTGACCGTATACGGATACTTCTGGGCAAAGATTTCCGTAACCGGCAGCTTGCGCTGATACGAATTGCCCAGATCGCCATGAAGCAGGCCGTTCATGTAATACAAGTAACGGTCCACGAGCGACGTTTGAACGGGGTCGCCGTTCTCGTCAAGGATCGCGTTGCCGTCCTCGTCCGACTGGACCAGGTGATAGCGGACGCGAAGCTGAAGCTCCACCTCGGGGGACAGAGCCTTGTCTCCACCGATCAGCTTGATCGGATCTCCCGGCACGATATTCTGGAGGGCGAACAAAATCAGCGTAACGCCCAAAAACACCGGGATGAACTGAAGCACACGTTTAACGATGTACTTACCCATACCACTCCCCTATCTAGGGATTAACCTAAATGGGATGCCGATCGCCAGACCGGCATCCCAAAATTACCATCAGCCAGTTTACCCCAGGTTAGGGAGAACTGTATGTTTCCCATGAGGTCTACGTAAATACTTGACCCTCACGGAAGCTGCAAACTCTTAGGCGAGCTCAGCGGTACCCAGATCGGCGTGCTTCTGCGGATCGACATAGAGGTGCTTGATGCGATCAGAGCCGGCGATGGTGTGCGTGTAGAACATCACCGGGATGACCGGGCAGCTGTCTCTTATACACATCTCCGAG
>CABSYH010000092.1:0-6808 GCA_902481965.1 uncultured Collinsella sp. | reverse complement strand
ACGAGATTCCTCTACGTCTCGTGGGCTCGGAGATGTGTATAAGAGACAGGTTGCGTGCTGCTGATGGGCGATGAGGAAGCGCGCGGCGCGACGCCGTTCTACACGAGTCTGGACAAGGTGCGCTTTAAGCGTCCGGTGCGCCCGGGCGACACGGTTGATCTGGTGTGCACCATCACGCGTGCGCGCGGGCCGTTCCGCTTTGCGACAGGTACTGCGAGCGTTAACGGTGAGGTTTGCTGCCGCGCCGATATGTCTTTTGCACTCATGCACGAAAGTTAAGGAAGGCTTCATGTTCGACAAAGTGCTCATCGCCAACCGCGGCGAAGTCGCGGTCCGTGTTATCCGCGCGTGCCGCGATATGGGCATCAAGACCGTCGCCGTCTACTCCACGGCCGATGCGGACGCGCTGCACGTGCAGCTTGCCGACGAGGCGTATTGCATCGGCGGCCCGCGTCTTGCCGAGAGCTACCTCAACGACGATGCCGTGCTCACCTGTGCCGTAAAGTCGGGAGCTAAGGCAATTCATCCCGGCTATGGCTTCTTTTCCGAGAAGGCGAGCTTCGTGCGCGACTGCGACAAGTATGGCCTGGCGTTTGTTGGTCCTTCGGCCAAGGTGATCGACAGCATGGGCGACAAGGACGCCGCACGTCGAACGGCTGCCGCGGCGGGCGTGCCCATCGTGCCGGGCTGCGATTTGCTCAAAAGTCCCGAGGAGGCAACGGCCGAGGCTGAGCGCATTGGCTGCCCCGTGCTCATTAAGGCGCGTGCGGGCGGCGGCGGTCGCGGTATTCGTAAGGTCGAGCGCGCGGAAGATGCGGCAAAGGCCTTTATTGAAGCACGCGCCGAGGGCGAGGCCGTTTTTGGCGACGGCGAGTGCTACATGGAGAAGTTCGTCGCGCCGGCGCATCACGTTGAGGTACAGATTATGGCCGATAAGCAGGGCCATGTGTTTTCGCTCGGCGAGCGCGAGTGCTCGGTGCAGCGGCGCAACCAAAAGCTAATCGAGGAGAGCCCCGCGCCGTGCCTCGACGGACACGACGACATTCGTGCTCGCATGCACAAGGCGGCACGCGACCTGGCTCGTGCCGTCGGCTACGAAGGAGCCGGTACCATCGAGTTCCTGTATTCGGACGACGGCAATTTCTACTTTATGGAAATGAACACGCGCTTGCAGGTGGAACATCCGGTTACGGAGTTTGTGACCGATACCGACTTGGTCAAGTGGCAGCTGCGCGTGGCAGCCGGCCAGCCTCTGCCCTTTGAGCAGGAGGACATGCCGGTCCGCAACCACGCCATGGAGTGCCGCATCAATGCCGAAACGCCGGACTTTCTGCCGTCATGCGGAACGGTCACCGCGTTGCGTGTGCCGGGTGGTCCGCGCGTGCGCTGGGATTCCGCCATGTTTACCGGTGCTAAAGTTCCGCCGTACTACGACTCCATGCTTGGCAAGCTCATCGTGTGTGCGCCCACGCGTGACGGCGCCATTCGCAAGATGCGCTCGGCCCTGGGCGAGCTCGTGATTGAGGGCGTGAGCGAAAACAGCGAGCTTCAGCTCGACGTGCTGGCAAACGACGAGTTCTTGTCGGGCATGTATCACACCGATCTGATGGGGCATCTCTATGCTGATGAATAGAAAAGCGAAGACGGTCAACGTCCTCGAGGGGCCGATGACCGAGTCGTGCGCCGAGTTTCCCGCGCGCCACGTGTTTATCAAGTGCCCGGAGTGCCGCCGCGTGATCGATGAGGCGCGCCTGCACGACAACCTCGAGGTCTGCCCTCGTTGCGGCAAACACTTTCGCGTGAGCGGTCGCGCGCGCATGCGCATGACGGTCGACGAGGGCACGTTTGAGGAATGGGATGCCAATCTGGCGTCGGAGGATTTCCTCTCGTTTCCCGGCTATGTCGACAAGCTCAAGAGCGTGAGCGAACGTTCGGGCGAGCGCGATGCCGTTGTGTGCGGCAAGGGCAAAATCTGCGGTTGCGATACGGCGCTCTTCTTTATGGACGCCAACTTTATGATGGGCTCGATGGGTTCCGTGGTGGGCGAGAAGATCTGTCGCACATTTGAGCGAGCGACCGAGCTTGGATTGCCAGTTGTCGGCTTTACCGTTTCGGGCGGTGCGCGCATGCAAGAGGGCGTGACATCGCTTATGCAGATGGCCAAGATTTCTGCGGCGGTTAGGCGCCACAGCGAGGCGGGCGGCCTGTATATCACGGTGCTCACCGACCCCACGACCGGAGGCGTAACCGCGAGCTTTGCCATGGAGGGCGACATTATCCTGGCCGAGCCCGATGCCCTGACGGCATTTGCCGGCCCGCGCGTGATCGAGCAGAACATGCACAAGCGCCTGCCCAAGGGATTCCAGCGCTCCGAGTTTTTGCTGGAGCACGGCTTTTGCGATGCCGTTGTTCCGCGTGGCGAGATTGCGCTCACGGTAGGCGAGCTGCTGGCGCTGCACGAAGGGCACGCGCCCGGCCTGGGGGCTCCGCATGAGATCGTGCGTACGGGTCGCCGCGGCAAAAAGCTGGGACACTTGTTCAAGCGCTCGGCCGCACCAAAAACCGCGCTCGAGATTGTCAAGCAGACCCGCTCGGCAGATCGCGCCACGGCAGGCGAGATGATCTCGCTGGGCCTGGATGGATTTGTGGAGCTGCACGGCGACCGCTACTTTGGCGACGACGCCGCTGTGGTGGCTGGCATTGGCTGGAAAGATGGACGCCCCGTAACGGTCATCGCCATCGAGCGCGGCACCACGACCAAAGAGCGTATGCGCCGCAACTTTGGTATGGCACATCCCGAGGGCTATCGCAAAGCGCGTCGTCTGATGCGCCAGGCCGAAAAGTTTGGTCGACCGGTTCTGTGCCTGGTCGATACTTCGGGCGCGTTTTGCGGCATCGGTGCCGAGGAGCGCGGCCAGGGCGAGGCGATTGCCCAGAATCTCATGGAGATGAGCGGCCTTAAGACGCCGATTGTCTCGGTGGTGACAGGCGAGGGCGGCTCTGGTGGCGCGCTGGCGCTATCCGTGGCCGACCGCATCCTGATGCTCTCGAGCTCGGCCTATTCGGTCGTGAGCCCCGAGGCCTGTGCGTCGATCCTGTGGAAGGATACCGACCGCGCGAATGAGGCTGCCGAGGCGCTGAAGCTCACGGCTCCCGATCTGTTGGCGCTCGGCATCATCGACGGCATTGTTGACGATAGGGGCCTGTCGCATGAGGAGATCGCCGGTGCCGTCATGTCCTCGGCATTTGATGCCTTCGATACGCTTGGGCAGCTCGACGAGGCGACCCTCACAAACCTCCGCTACGAAAAGTACCGCGCAATCGGTCAGTACCGCACGATGTGACAAAGGGGCAGCCCGCATGTCACATTGGGAAAGGCGTTCCTGTGTCACAAGTTTCTAACACCACGTTTGCAACGACGGTTTCATCAAACGCCATGGCCGTGGTGGACTATCTGTCCAAAAGCATGATGTCGGCGTTGCCGTTTATTGTCTGCGCGGCGTTGTTCCGCACCGTCGCCGTCATTATGGGCGAAGGCATGCTGGGCCTGTGGTCTGCCGATTCCGAAATCTATCGCCTGTTCTACAGTTGGCTCTATAACGCCGGCTACTACTTTTTGCCCATCTATCTTGGTTGGGCGGCCGCCCGCCAGCTCGGTTGCTCGGAGCAGCTGGGTATGATGCTGGGCGGCGTATTGATTGCGCCCGATCTGCTCAAGCTCGTCGATGCCGCATCGACGACGGGGGCATCGATGACTTCCGTGTATGGTCTGCTTCCCGCGCCGGTCAACGATTACACGACGACTGTTATTCCGGTTCTCATCTCGGTGCCCGTGCTATGGCGAGTGGAGTGTTTCTTTAAGCGCGTTATCCCTAAGGCCGTGGCGTTTTCGTTCGTTCCGTTTGCAACCATGCTTGTCATGGTTCCGGTTTCGCTGTGCATTACGGCGCCGGCGGGCAGCTATCTGGGCATGCTGTTGGGCCAGCTTATGTTTATGCTTGGCAATTCCGGTGGCATCGTGTCGCTGCTCACGCTCATGGGGCTTGCCGCGGGCTGGGAGTTCCTAAAGATCGCCGGCGTCAGCAACGTTGTCCTATCGCTCGCCTATGCGCAGTTTATGAGTGTGGGAACGGATTCGTGCATCCTGATCGCCGCGACGATGGCAACGTTCGCCGTTTGGGGCATGCCCTTTGGCGCGTCGCTTCGCGTTGCGGATAAGGACGAGAAGGCGCTCATGCTGGGCTATTCAATCTCGGGTGTTCTTGGCGGCGTAAGCGAGCCGGCGCTGTACGGTTGCGGCTTTAAATATGGCAGGTGCCTGACGTGCATGGCCATTGGCGGCGCCGTCGGAGGCCTTGTTGCGGCCGTGGGCCACGTTACGGCCTATACCATCGGCATGACGAATGTCCTCATGGTCATTGGCTTTGCCACGGGCGGCATCTCGAACCTGCTGTGGTGCTGCGCTGCCGGCGGTGTGGCATTTGCGGTGTCTGCGGCGCTGAGCTACTGCTTTGGCGTGGTGCCGGCGCAGGGACAGGCGGCAGAAGACGGGGCCGATTCACCCGAAACAGTGGCGAGCGCTGCTGAAGTAAGCGCATAAACCTGTGCGACAAAAGGACGATTCTTTTGTCATGCTCCAAGGCCGTGGCCCGTGCGGGCTGCGGCCTCTTTGTATCTGGGAGACAAAGTGGCTACACTACAATCCGTTTGAGCAATAGATATATAGGTAGTACCGTGGGGGCGGATGCAGATGGTCGAGTGGATAGTTAAGCGCGCGCAGGGCGATCGTGCGCGTGTGGGCACGTTAGCGGGCATGGTGTGTATTGTCGCCAATGTGGCGCTTTGTGCTGCGAAGGGCGCAATCGGTGTGGTTTCGGGATCGGTTTCGATTGTGGCGGATGCCATGAACAACCTGTCCGATGCCAGCTCGAATATCGTGAGCGTGCTGGGCTTTAAGCTGGCGAGCAAGCCCGCCGACCCCGAGCATCCATACGGCCATGGTCGCTACGAGTACCTCTCGGGTCTTGTCGTGGCGGCGCTCGTGCTTCTCATTGGCCTTGAACTGGTGAAGTCCTCGTTTGAGCGTATCATCCACCCCGAACCTGTCGAGTTCTCGCTTGCCCTGGTGGCAGTCCTGGCGCTTTCGATGGTTGTTAAGCTGTGGATGACGGCGCTCAACCAAAAGCTCGGCGACCGTATCGAGTCCGAGACACTGCATGCGACTGCCCAGGATTCCAAGAACGATGTTCTTGCCACAGGCGCCGTGCTGGCATGTGCAATTGTTTCGCAGGTGACGCACATCAATCTTGACGCATGGGTTGGCCTTGCCGTTGGCGCCTATATTGGCTGGAGCGGCTTTGAACTTATTCAAGATACGGTGAGCCCGCTTTTGGGTCAGTCGCCCGATCCTAAGCTGGTCAAGCACATTCGAGACAAGATCATGAGCTATCCCGGCGTTTTGGGCGTTCACGATTTGATGGTTCACGACTACGGCCCGGGCAGGAAGTTCGCAAGCGCGCATGCCGAGATGGCGGCCGAGGTCAGTCCGCTGGAAAGTCACGACACGCTCGATAACATTGAACAGTCGTTTAGGGACGAGGACGGCATGATCGTCACGCTCCATTACGATCCCATCGTGACCGACGATCCAAAGGTGGCGAGCATGCGCCTGCGTATCAACGCAATGGCTCAGGAGATCGATAACCGCCTCTCGATTCACGACCTTCGCTGCGTGCCGGGTCCCACGCACACCAACGTGATCTTTGACTGCGTGCGACCCTCGGATTTGGCGATGAGCGCCGAGGACCTAAAGCGCGCGTTGGCGAAACGGGTCGAATCGGAATATCCCAAGTCGGTCGCCAAAATCACTATCGACGAAGACTACGTAGGCCATGCCCACGAGTAAGGCTGTGCCGGCAAGGCAGGTTATGCAGAAGGGGAGAGCATGAAGAAGCTGTATCTACTCCGCCACGGTCAGACGGAGTTCAACGTCAAAAAGCTGGTCCAGGGCCGCTGCGATTCACCGCTGACCGACCTGGGCCGCAAACAAGCGGGAATGGCAGCCGCATGGCTCAAGGGGCACGACGTTGTCCCCGACAAAGTGGTCTCTTCGCCCTTAGGCCGAGCCATGGACACAGCTCAGCTCGTCGCATGCGAGCTCCTCGGCCCGGACGCAGCAGTCGAGCCCTGCGAAGGCATTATCGAGCGCAGCTACGGCACCTTCGAAGAAGGCCCCCACGACGCCCTGCCCACCGACGTTTGGGATCCGGGCGAGGACCTGGTCCCCTTCGGAGGAGAAGGAAGCCGCGCACTGCAAGAACGCATGGTAGGCGCCCTCACCAATCTCATGGGCTCCGAGGGCATCGAAACCCTCCTAGCAGTAAGCCACGGCAGCGCCAGCCGCCAATTCATTAAGGCTGCAGCCCCAGAGGGCTTCGAGCTCCCAACAAAACTCCCCAACTGCGCCATCATGATCTTCGATTTTGACGAAGAAGATTTGCAAGGAGAGAGTGACAGGCCCCAATGCAAGTTCACTCTCCAGCAAATAGTGGACCCCCAACAAAGTCATTAGCCTGAGCGAGCAAGGTTTAGCAGACATCAACGTGGCGTTCCCAGTGTGCGGCGGAGGGGGCGGCCTGAGACATATTAAGGTTGTCGCGAGTTCCGCACGAACAGGAGAGCACTTAATGTGCTCTCCGTCGTGAGCAGGACTGTAGAGCAGCAACCTTAATATGTCTCAGGCCCGCCCCCTCCGCCGCACACTGGGAACGCTGTCTCTTATACACATCTCCGAGCCCACGAGACGTAG
>CABSYH010000091.1:0-6827 GCA_902481965.1 uncultured Collinsella sp. | reverse complement strand
CTATGTGCCCGTGGTGACCGAGCCCAAGCAGGCCGCGAGCGCTCCGCAATGGGCCGTGTCCGAGATGGAGCGTCGCCTGAAGGTCTTCGAGCGCCTTAACGTTCGTAAGATCTCGACCTACAACGAAAAGCAGGCCGCCGGCGAGTTTGAGCATTACGACAACCCGCCGCAAAAGATGCCCTACTTGGTCATCATCATTGATGAGCTCTCGGACCTGATGATGGTTGCCGGTAAGGATGTCGAGGCCTCGATCGTGCGTATTGCACAGCTGGGCCGTGCCGCCGGTATTCATCTTATCGTGGCCACGCAGCGCCCCAGCTCAAACGTGGTGACGGGCCTTATCAAGGCCAACATCACCAACCGCATCGCCTTTAATGTCGCCACGGGCATCGACTCGCGCGTCATCATCGACCAGATGGGTGCCGAAAAGCTCACCGGTTTGGGCGACATGCTGTTCTCCAAGGTCGACTGGGGCAAGCCTCGCCGTATCCAGGGCTGCTTTGTCTCGGATGACGAAATCAACGAGATTGTCGAGTTCGTCAAGTCGCAGAGCGAGCCCGACTACCACGAGGAGATCCTGTCCGCCGTGGCGCCCGCTTCTATGTCCATGGCGGGTGGCGGCGGTATTGTCCGCACCGGAGTCGCCGAGCCGCAAGACGATGATCCGCTCATTTGGGAAGCCGCCCATATTGTGGTGGAATCGCAGCTTGGCTCCACATCTGGCTTGCAACGTCGTCTGAAGGTTGGCTATGCGCGTGCCGGGCGTATTATGGACATGCTGGAAGAAAAGGGTGTCGTCGGCCCGCCCGACGGTTCCAAGCCGCGCGAGGTTCTGCTGGACGAAGAGGGTCTTGCCGCGCTGGAATCTGTCGACGCCGAGATGGCACGTGAAGATCGTGAGTTTGGAGGATTCTGATGGCTGCACGCTTTGGTGACATGCTGCTCGAGCAGCGTCGCCGAATGGGCCTTTCCATTCAGCAGGTCGCCAACACCATCAAAATCAGGCCGCAGATCATCGAGTTTTTCGAGACCGGTAACTTTGCTTCGATGCCGCCGCGCGGCTATGCGCAGGGCATGATTTCGAGCTATGCTCGCTTTTTGGGCCTCAATCCGCGCGAGGTTGTCAATGCCTACTTTGACGACCTGATGGCATACGAACGCGAGACGTCGCAGCAGGGCGGTCGTTTTCAGGACGCCGCCGGCTACGTCAATTCGCGTTCCTCGGTCGATAACGGGCGCTTCCTGATGGTTCAGGGCGGTCGTTCGACCCGCTATGGACAGCGTCCTCAGCAGGCCGGTTATATTACCGAGACGGGTTCGGGCGAGGAGATTCGTTCGCAGCGTGACCGGTTCCGCAGTACGCCGATGCCCGAGGACCGTGCACTTCCCGCTGCCCGCGGCGTGGCGCGTGACCCTCGTGCCGGCTACGGCGACGGCGGCTATTCCGATCGCGGTTACCGTGGGGTCTCTTCTGGTCGCTCTCGCGGTGGCTATGCGGATGCCGATACCACGCAGGTGACGCCGCGTCTTCGCTCTCAATCACAGCCGTATGGCCAGCGCTCTTCGGCTCCGCGTTCGGGCCAGCGTGGCTATCAAGGCCGCGGTGAACTTGCGCCCCGCTCGGGTCAGCGCAGCCTTCAGGGCCAGGGTGGCTATCGCGGCCGTTCCGATAGCAATCGTGGTCGTATGCCTCAGGGAGGCGGCCGCAGCAGTTCCAATCGTGGACGCGGCGGATCACGTACTCCTCAAAACAACGGGCTCGATCCGCGTATCGTCTACGCCGGCATCGGTGCCGTTGCGCTGTTGTTGATTGTGCTCATCGTGGTGCTTCTGCGCGGCTGCGCATCTTCGGCGCCCGAGACCACGCCCGAGACGCCCACTGCTACCAAGACGACGACCAAGAAGTCTTCTAAGAAGACCGAAACGGTCGACGAGGACGAAGACACCGATGAGGCGACGGATGAGTCGACTGACTCGGACGCTACCAAGACGACGGCCAAGAAGGAAGAGAACGAGGTCACGAAGGTCAAAGTCTCCGTTGCCAAGGGAAAGACCGCGTGGATTGAGGTCAAGGTCGACGGCAAGTCGGTCTATGGCGCCCAAGCGACTGGCCCCTTTGAGCAGGAGTACTCGCCCGAGTCCTCGATCGAGATCACTACGTCCAAGCCTTCCGATGTCACCGTTACCAAGAACGGTGAAAAGGTTCGTTACGATACCAAGACCTCGGGCGTGGCGCGTGTGACGATCACCGTTCCCAAGAAGGAGACGACTGATTCCGAGAATGGTGAAAGTTCTGATGGTACCGATACCACCGATGGTGCCGATACCACCGACGTTACCGATGCCCAGTCCACGGATGGCGCCGATACCGCAACTGACGGTCAGACACCCACCGATTCTACCGACTATTCGTACGATAGCTACTAAGCCGCTCGTACGCGAAAGGAAACATCATGGCTAAAGATTCCAGCTTCGACGTCGTGTCCGAGGTCAACATGCAAGAGGTCGACAACGCCTTCCAGCAGACCACGCGCGAGATTTCCCAGCGCTATGACCTTAAGGATTCCGGCGCCACGATCGAGCTTTCGAAGGGCGACAAGCTCTTTACGATCAGCGCCCCGGCTGACTTTGTCTCTAAGCAGATTATCGACGTGCTGAGTTCCAAGCTCATCAAGCGCGGCATTGACCTCAAGGCTGTCTCGTGGGATGCTCCTCAGGCGGCATCGGGCGGCACCGTGCGCGTGCTCGGCCATATTGTCGAGGGTATCGACCAGGCGACCGCCAAGAAGATCAACAAGGACATCAAGGACCAAAAGCTCAAGGTCAAGGTGACCATCGAGGCCGACAAGCTGCGTGTTTCCTCTGCTTCGAAGGATGCGTTGCAGACCGTAATCCAGTTCCTGCGCGACCAGGACTACGGCCAGCCGCTACAGTTCACCAACTACCGCTAATATCATTCGAAAGGACCGCTCTCCAACATGGATACACCGTTGGGCTCCGTGCTCTACATCACCCTCGGGTGCGCTAAGAACGAGGTCGACACCGACCGCATGCGTTCTCTTTTGACTGCTGCGGGCTACGAGGAGGCATTCGACCCGCAGGATGCCGATATCGCCATCGTCAATACATGCTCGTTCCTCGCCTCCGCAACGTCCGAGAGCATCGAGTCCACGCTCGAGCTCGCCAACGAGGTTCAGGACGGCGTTCGTTCTTGCCCCATCGTTATGTGCGGCTGTGTGCCGTCGCGCTATGGCGACGACCTGCCTGACGAGCTGCCCGAGGTCGCTGCCTTTGTGAAGGCCGACGAGGAGGACGGCATCGTGGCGGTCATCGATGGCGTGCTGGGTGTCGAGCGTGAGATCGCGGCCTATATCCCTCAGGTCAAGCGTACCGTCGAGGGCGCCGTTGCTTACGTCAAGATTTCCGATGGCTGCAACCGCTTCTGCAGCTTCTGCATGATCCCCTATATTCGCGGTCGCTATCATTCGCGCAATGCCGAGAGCATTATCTCCGAGGTGCGCGACCTGGTTGCCGGCGGTGTGCGCGAGATCGTGCTGATCGGCCAGGACACGGGTATTTGGGGCATCGACTTTGCCGACGAGGACGTCGCCGAGGGCTCGCCGCGCAATCTGGCGCAGCTGCTGCGTGCCGTCGCCGAGGCCGTGCGCCCGCACAACGTCTGGGTCCGTGTGCTCTACTTGCAGCCCGAGGGCATGACTGACGAGCTCATTGAGACCATTCGTGATACGCCCGAGGTGCTGCCCTATATCGATATCCCCGTGCAGCACTGCGACGCGCGCATCCTCAAGGCCATGCGTCGCTCCGGTTCGCGCCAGGAGCTCGAGGATCTGTTCCGCGACCTTCGTGAGCGTATCCCCGGCATCGTGATCCGTTCCACGGCCATGGTCGGCTTCCCGACCGAGACCGACGACGAGTTCCGCGACCTTATCGACTTTATGGACACCGTCGGCTTTGACTACACGAGCGTCTTTGCCTACTCGCGTGAGGAAGGTAGCCTGGCCGCCAAGATGGAGGGCCAGGTCGATGAGGAGGTCAAGCTTGAGCGCGCCCAGGAGGCCATGGATCTGGCCGAGTCGCTCGGTTTTGCCGCTACCGCCGCACATGTGGGCGAGCGCGCCCAGGTGATCGTCGACGGTATCGAAGAGACCGAGGATGGCGCCGAGCTGATCGGCCATGCCTGGTTCCAGGCGCCCGATTCCGATGGTGCGGTGCACTTGGACGCCAGCGAGGCGTCCGTGGGCGATATTCTGACTGTCGAGTTTACCGATAGCTTCTGCTATGAGCTTATCGGCCATGTTGTGGAGTAGGAGAGCATCGTGGCAAACGAGAGCAATAAGGAACTGACGAGTGTCTGGACGCCCGCCAACATCGTGACGTGCGTTCGCATCGTCTTTATCCCGGTGTTCATGATTGTCTCGGCGCTGTCTCACACGAGTGTTGCCGGTACGGATTGGAGCACCTTCGACGGCCCGCTCGCCGCCGCTGCCTTCATTCTGTATGTGATCCTGTCGTGCACCGATAAGGTCGACGGTTATCTGGCGCGCTCGCGCAACGAGATCACCGACTTCGGTAAGTTCTTGGACCCCATCGCCGACAAGCTACTGGTGTTCTCGGCCCTGCTGCTGTTCTTGGATTTTGGCGCGGTGACCGTGTGGTCCGTGTTCATTATCCTATTCCGTGAGCTGCTGGTGAGCGCCCTTCGCATGGTCGCGAGTGCGGCCGGTGTGGTCGTTGCGGCCGATAAGCTCGGCAAGTACAAGACGGCAACCACGATGGTCTCCATCTGCGGTTACCTGTGCGTTTTTGCTATGGCCGGCTTGCACCTTGGCCCGGTGGCACTGACGCTCGGCATCTACTCGGTGTCGCGCTTCCTGTATGCCGTTGCCGTTGTCCTGACCGTTATCTCGGGCGCCCAGTACTTCTGGAACTGCCGCAAGATCGTCTTTTCGGTCTAGGTCCTGGTGGGTATGACGGTCTCTTTTGAGCAGATTTCCGCACATAACGAGGAGCTGGCGCGCGATATTGTCGAGCGTGCGAGCGCTCGGGGCGTGACGGTTTCGACGGCTGAGTCGCTGACGGCGGGTATGATCGCCTCGACGATTGCGGATATCCCGGGCGCCTCGGCGGCGCTGCGTGGCGGTGCGGTGACCTACTGCGATGAGATCAAGCATCGTGTGTTGGGTGTTGAGCAGGAGACGCTCGACCGCTATACCGCGGTGTCGCATCAGACCGCGCGCGAGATGGCGGTGGGTTCGCTGGAGCTGTACCAGAGCGATATTGCAGTGAGCGCAACGGGTTATGCCGGCCCCGGCGGTGGTACTGAGGACGATCCTGCGGGCACTTTCTATATTGGCTGGGCGCATCGTTCCGCCGATGGGGGAGTGCCGGTCGTGGACTCTGTGCGCTGCCACTATGAGGGCGACCGTTCGTGTGTTCGTGCCCATGCGGTCACGGAGGCATTGGGTCGCATTGCCCTTGTGCTCAACTCTATGGAATAGACGTGTTTTAAGGGGCCTCCGGGCCCCTTAATTGTGGAGATAGGGACCTTAGGCTCATTTGGCGTTTGTGCTGGTTGTAGATGTAATTTTGCCTGCCTTGTTCATATTTGGTCCTTTGTGGTCAAGCATTTGGTCAGTGTTTGGTCGGCGTTTGGTTGGTTTTTGGAAAGACCGCCTGCATATGATTTATCTGAACGGTTGACCACGAACAGCCGTTCGTTTATTATCGATGCAGGTTGTTAAGAGGAGGGCTATTCATGGCCAAGAATTCAGGTCCCGTACGTACCGTTCATGCTCGCACGACGGGTAAAGAGCGCGATGAGATGATCGCCACCACCAAGGCCGAGATCGAGAAGAAATTCGGCCAGGGTTCCATCATGAGGTACGGCGACGGTGGCCCCGAGCTCGAGGTCGAGGCCATCCCTACGGGCGCTCTGGCACTCGATGCCGCTCTGGGTATCGGCGGTGTGCCGCGCGGCCGAATCGTCGAGATCTACGGTCCCGAGTCCTCCGGTAAGACGACGCTTTCGCTCGAGATCTTGGCCGAGGCCCAGGCAATGGGTGGCGTTGTGGCATTTATCGATGCCGAGCACGCGCTCGATCCCACGTATGCCGCGCGCATCGGTGTGGATATCGACGAGGTGCTCATTTCCCAGCCCGATACGGGTGAGCAGGCGCTCGAAATCGTTGACATGCTTGTGCGTTCTGGTGCCATCGATGCCATCGTCGTCGACTCCGTCGCCGCGCTGACCCCGCGTGCCGAGATCGAGGGAGAAATCGGCGACACTACGGTCGGTCTTCAGGCTCGCCTGATGAGCCAGGCGCTCCGCAAGCTCGCCGGCTCGCTGTCCAAGTCCAACACGACGTGCATCTTCATTAACCAGCTGCGTGAGAAGATCGGCGTCATGTTCGGCAACCCCGAGACTACGACGGGCGGCCGCGCCCTTAAGTTCTTCTCTTCGGTTCGTATCGACATTCGCCGCATCGACAGCATTAAGCTTAAGGACGAGGTTATCGGTAACCGCGTGCGCGCCAAGGTCGTTAAGAACAAGGTGGCGGCTCCGTTCCGTTCTGCTGAGTTCGACATCATGTACGGTACGGGCATCTCTAAGGAGGGCTCGATTCTGGACATGGCTGTCGAGTGCGGCATCTGCAAGAAGATGGGCTCCTGGTTTGCCTATGGCGAGGACAAGCTCGGCAACGGCCGCGAGGCCGCCAAGGCTTTCCTGCGCGAACACCCCGATTGCGCCGACGAGATTGAGCATAAGGTCCGCCTTGCCTGCGGGCTTGAGTTTGATGACGATGCTC